>JAJTEQ010000085.1 GCA_021298195.1 Ilumatobacteraceae bacterium | reverse complement strand
TTCCAGTTTCCGAAAATGGTGGTGGCCAGACCGATGAAGCCACGGCCCCCCGTTTGCCCTTGGCGGTAGGTGCTCGTGAGAACGCACGACAAGTACGCACCGCCGAACGCGGCCAACGAACCGCTGATGGCCATGGCCTGGTAGCGAAGGCGCACCACCGGCACCCCGAGGCTCTCGCCGGCCCGCGGTGATTCGCCGCTCGAACGCAGGCGCAGACCCCAACGCGTTCGCCACAGGACCCACGCCGTCAGCGGCACGATGGCCAACGCCACCAGTGTCGGGACGTACACGTCGCTCGACACGCCGCGGAGGAACGCCGCCAGGTCGGGAACGAGAGGGATGTCGTGCTTGTTTTCCAACCATCCCAGCAGATCGGGACTTTTCCATTCGCCGATGTGGCCACCACTGAGGAACGGCATGTCGAAGGTTCCGTAACCACCCTTTCCGTTGGGCGACTGACTCTCGCCACCACCGTTGTTCTTGAACGCGATGATGGAGAGGTATTCGGTGGCACCTCCGGCGAGGATGTTGATGGCGATGCCCGACACCACGTGATCGACGTTGAATCGGACCGTGGCCACGGCGTGGATGAGGCCCACCAGGGCTCCGCCGACCAACGCCAGACCGATGCCGGCCCACGAGCCCCACTTCCAGGCGCCGAAGCCACCGAGCCACGAGCCCACGATCATCATGCCCTCGATGCCGATGTTCACGATGCCCGCGCGTTCGGCCCACAAGCCGGCGAGTCCGGCCAGCAGGATCGGAGTGGCCACCCGCAACGTGGATGAAATGGTTCCCGAACTCGTGAGGTCGTCGGTGTTGGTGACGACGCGAACGATGGAGAGGACCAACACGAAACCGAGCGACATCAGAATCGCTCGGCGTGCGGGGCTCAAGGACGAGATGACGGTGTTCGCGCTCATGACGCCGCCTCGACCATCGCCGCGGCGCGTCGTTGGATTCTGCGATCGTCCCAACGCTTGACCGCTTCGTTGATGATCACCACCGCCAGCACGATGATGCCGGTCATGATGGTGACGATCTCCTTGGGGATATCCTCCAGCTGCAGGCGTCCGGACGCTTCACCGAGGAAACCGAAGAGCAGGGCGGAGAAGAAGATGCCGACCGGGTGATTTCGCCCGAGCAGGGCCACGGCGATGCCGTTGAAGCCCTGTTGTTCGGCGAGGTTGTTCTGGTACGCGTGCACGTCGCCCATGAGCGCGCGCATGCCCACCAAACCGGCGAGCGCGCCCGAGATCAACATGGAGATGAAGATCATGCGCTTGGGATTCACACCGGTGGCGCGCGCCGCCCCGGAGTTGGCTCCCGAGGCGCGCAATTGGAATCCGAACTTCGTCTTCCAGACCAGGACCCAGAACAGGATCAGGATGACGATGGCCACGATCAGCATTCCGTTCAGTCGTCGATCGACCAGGTCGGGGAACCAGGCACTCCGTGGTAGATCCTTGGTCTTCACCAAGAGGCTGGTGGATTCGCCTTCCTTGTCGAGGCGGAAAAAGGTGTCGAACGACCACGCCACGACGCTGAGGGCGATGAAGTTCAGCATGATCGTGGAGATCACCTCGTTGACGTTCCGCTTCACCTTCAACCAACCGGCGATTCCGGACCACAGTGCGCCGGTGGCCATGGCGACGACGAAGCAGAACGCGATGTGCAACGGTGCGGGGAGGTTCACGGCTCCGCCGATGACCGCCGTCGACAACAGAGCCACGCGCATCTGACCCTCGACGCCGATGTTGAAGAGGTTCATCTTGAAGCCGATGGCCACGGCGGCCGCCGAGATCATGAGCGGGGTCGCGCGGTTGAGCATGCCTTGCAAGACCTTCGTCTCGCCGGCTGCTCCGAAGAGCGTCGAGTACGCCTTCACCGGATCCTTGCCCGTGATGAGCAGGATGACGGCGCAGATGACCAGGGCCACGATGATCGCGAGGACCGAGCTGGCCGATGTCACCAGCACGCGCTGCAATTTCTGACGGTTCACGAACGGGCCCCCTGAACTTCGCCGGTCATGTACGTGCCCAACATTTCCGGGGTGGCCTCGGCCGGATCGAGTTGCGCCGTGATGCGGCCGTCGTACATGACGAGGATGGTGTCGCTCAGGCCGATGAGTTCCTCGAGGTCGGCGCTGACCAACAACACCCCGAGACCGTTGTCGCGGGCGTGACGCAGCTCGTCCCAGATGGCGGCCTGGGCGCCGACGTCGACACCGCGGGTGGGGTGCGCGGCCAACAGGACCTTGGGATCACTGGCCATCTCCCGTCCGACCACCAGTTTCTGCTGGTTTCCCCCGGAGAGGGCGAAGGCCGGCACCTGCTCGCTCGGTGTGCGCACACCGAAACGGTCGATGATGGCGCGACTGTCGGCTTCGATCGCTCGGCGACGCGTGAACAAACCCGACGTGAGTCGTCGATTGTCCTCGCGACCGAGGAACGTGTTCTCCCACAGTGGGGCGTCGAGCAACAATCCCTCGCGGTGGCGGTCGAACGGTATGTAGGAGAGCCCCGCGTTGATGCGTTCGCGCGTCGGCGTGTGGGAGATGTCCCGACCCTCCATGGACACCGACCCGCGAACCGTCGGGACGAGGCCGAGGATCGCCTCGCACAATTCGAACTGGCCGTTGCCTTCCACTCCGGCGATACCGACGATTTCGCCGGATCGGACGCGCAACGAGACCTGATCGAGAGCCAACTTGGATCCGACGGCCGTTCCCGCCACGTCGATGGCCGCGACTTCCAGCAACACCGAGTCGCGAACGTGGGTGTCACGGCCGGAGGGATCCGGAAGGTCGCCGCCCACCATCAACTCGGCCAGTCCGCGACGGTCTGTTTCGCGCGGTGACGTGTGCGCGACGGTGGTGCCCTGACGAATGACCGTGATCTCGTCACAATTGGCCAGCACCTCGTCGAGTTTGTGCGAGATGAAGATGACCGTGGCCCCCTCGGCGACCAAGCGTTTCAGCGTGACGAAGAGCTCGATGACCTCTTGGGGCACGAGTACGGCGGTGGGTTCGTCGAGGATCAGGATGCGAGCGCCGCGATACAGCACCTTGAGAATCTCGACGCGTTGACGTTGACCCACGCCGAGGCTGGACACCGGAGCATCGAGGTCGAAGTCGACGCCGAGAGTGGACATGAGGGCGCCGATGCGGGCGTGGGCCGCGGCGAAGTCGATGCGACCGCGGGACGTCACGGGTTCGTTGCCCAGGATGATGTTCTCGGTGATCGTGAGGTTGTCGGCCAGCATGAAGTGCTGGTGAACCATGCCGATTCCGGCGGCGATGGCGTCGGTGGGGGATCGGAAGGTTCTGGTGACACCGTCGACCGTGATGGATCCCTCGTCGGGTTGATGCATTCCGTAGAGGGTCTTCATCAACGTGCTCTTGCCGGCGCCGTTCTCGCCGACGATGGCGTGGATCGTGCCGGGCCGCACCGAGAGGTTCACATCGTGGTTGGCGATGACGCCGGGGAAGGTCTTGGTGATGCCACGCAATTCGACCGCGAAGTCGCCGCGCGCTTGCGCTTGTTCCGACATGGTTCCCCTCGAAGTGATCGCTTAGTTATAGCAGAGAGCCCGGGTCGTGGACCCGGGCTCTCGCGTACTGCTGGTCGCGGATCGAGTCCGCTGGTTCCCGATCAGGGAGCCGTGGGGACCTCGATCTCGCCCGCGATGATCGCGGCCTTGATCTCGTCGAGTTGAGCGGCGATGTCGTCGACGTATCCACCGGAGGTGGCGTAGCCCACGCCGTCATTGCTCAGATCGAACACCTTGATGCCACCGGAGGTGTCGCCACCGGCGACGGCCTTGATGGTCTCGCACACGGCCACGTCGACGCGCTTCAGCATCGAGGTGAGGATGTGCTTCTGAGCCTCGGGGTCACCGGAGGTGAGGTACTGGTCGCTGTCGACACCGATCGCCCAAGCGTCGG
Source organism: Ilumatobacteraceae bacterium (assembly GCA_021298195.1). Lineage (GTDB taxonomy): Bacteria > Actinomycetota > Acidimicrobiia > Acidimicrobiales > Ilumatobacteraceae > Casp-actino8. The sequence goes on along the minus strand of JAJTEQ010000085.1, from coordinate 1,654 downwards.
CCTCGATGGCGGCCTGGATGGTGCCCGCACCCGAACCGCCAGCGGCGGTGTAGATGATGTCGGCGCCCGCGGCGTACCAGCCGGCGGCGATTTCCTTGGCGCCGTCGACGTTGCCCCAAGCGCTGTTGTCACCGGCGGGTCCGAGGTACGCAACCTCCACGACGATGTCGGGGTTGATGTACTTGGCGCCCGCGGTGTAGCCGGCCTCGAACTTCTTGATGAGGTCGATCTCCTGACCACCGATGAAGCCGATGGTGCCGGACTCGCTCTTCAACGCGGCGGCGGCACCGACGAGGAACGAACCCTGTTCCTCGGCGAACACCAGGCTCGACACGTTGTCGGCCTCGACCACCGAGTCGACGATGCCGAAGGACACGTCGGGGTTGGCGGCGGCGACTTCACCCATGGGATCGGTGAACATGAAGCCCACACCCACGATGACCTTGGCGCCACCTTCGACCAACAACTCGAGGTTGGCCTTGCGGTCCTCGTCGACGTTCGCCTCGAGTTCCTTGATTTCCGCACCGGTCGCTTCGGCGGCGCACTCGCCACCGAGGGCGGCCGAGTCGTTGAAGGTGCCATCGCCACGGCCACCGGTGTCGAACGCGATGCCGGCGATGAGACCGTCGGCCGCGGGTGCGTCAGACGAGGCCGGGGCCTCGCTGCTGGTTGATCCGCCATCGTCGCCGCCGCAAGCCGCGGCGAAGAGGCCGAGAGCCGCCAGCGAAGCTGTCAGCAGTCGTGCATTCTTGCGCATGTGGTTGTTTCCTCCCCTAGGTCGCCGAACGGGGGTGTCCGACGAATTGGATGTCGAACCTTACCTCATCGGTACATCCCTACTGGTGACGACCCCGGTTCTGGATGGCTTCGCGGCGGGCGGCCACTTTTTCGGGGGAAAACTGGGCGTCGCGCCACTGGGCACCGTCGCGGGCCTCGATCTCCCAGCCGGCGGCTTCGGCGTGAATCGACGCGTAGGTTCGGCGAATCTGTCGCACCCCGGGCTGGTCGTTCCCGACGATGTCGAGAGCCAAGCGGCGAGTGAATTCCATCAGATCGCCGTGGGGCACCACGTGGTTGACCAGTCCGCGCGCCAGGGCCTCGTCGGCCAGCATGAAGTTGCCCGTCAGGCTCATCTCACGGGCTCGTCGCACCCCGACGGCCTGAGGCAACAGCACGGTGAGACCCCAACCGGGCATCACCCCGACGCGGGCGTGGGTGTCGCCGAACTTGGCGTTCTCCGACGCCACCAGGAAGTCGCAGTTCAGGGCCAACTCGAAACCACCGGTGATGGCCACGCCGTTCACCGCACCGATGAGTGGTTTGGTCAAGCCGGGGAACGGCCCGCGCACGCCGTCGGTGTTGGGGCGACCGTCGGCGCCCGATCCCGATCCGAGGTTCTTCCCCGACGACCCCAACTCTTTCAGGTCGAGGCCGGCGCAGAACGCCGGGTCTGAACCGGTGAGGATGATCACGTCGACGTCGTCGCTGGCGTCGGCCTGCTTCATGAGTTGCGGCATCATTTTCAGCACCTCGGAGGACAACGCGTTGCGGGCCGCCGGACGGTTCAACGTGATGGTGGCGATACGTTCGCTGACCTCCAGCAGAACCACGCTGTCGTTGTCGGTGAGAAGAGTCATGCTCGTTCGCTTTCGTC
>JAJTEQ010000084.1 GCA_021298195.1 Ilumatobacteraceae bacterium | reverse complement strand
GGCCATCAGCATCCAGCTGGCCGACGACATCGACGTCAGCCGCGGCGACGTGGTGGTGTCGGTCGCCGCACCCAAGCCCCCGGTGGTCGCCGACCAGATCGTGGCCGACGTGTCCTGGATGGTCGACAAGCCCCTCGAAGTGGGCAGCCGCTGGATCATCAAGCACCTCACCCGCACCGCCAAGGCGTTCGTGAGCGCCATCGAGACGCGACACGACGTCGTGACGGCCGCGCAACACTCCGCCGAGCGCTTGGAGCTGAACGACCTCGGCCGCGTGCACCTGAACGTGTCGGTGCCGTTGGTCGTGGATCTCTACGACGATCATCGTCCCGGTGGTGCCGCCATTCTCGTCGACGAGGCCACCGGCATGACCTGTGCCGCGTTGATGATCCGTGGTTTCGACGGGATCGACGCGTGAACCAGTTCCCCGTGAACCTCAACCTGGCCGGCAAGCCGGTGCTGGTGGTGGGGGCCGGTCGCATCGCGTTGCGCAAGACCGAGCAACTGTTGGCGTGCGACGCCGCGGTCACGGTGTTGGCGCCGAACGTGCACGAGGGTTTCGCGGCGTTGCCCGTCACCGTCGTGCGGCGCGAGTACGTCAGCAACGACGCAACTCATCCACGACGAGGCCGAGGCGCTCGGGATCTGGGTCAACTCCGCCGATGATCCGGACCGTTGTTCGTTCACCCTGCCCGCCACCGTGCGTCGGGGCGAACTGCTGATCACCATCTCCACCGCTGGCGCCAGCCCGGCACTGTCGTCGTACTTGCGGGCGCGATTGGGCGAGATCATCTCGCCCGACTTCGCGCGCGTCGTGGACGACCTGGCCCATCGTCGCGCGGGTTTCCACGCCGAGGGACGCAGCACCGAGGACATCGACTGGAAACCGATCATCGAGGAGATCCTCGCCACGCACGGCATCGATCTACCCCTGGCGGTGACGGCATGACCGTGTTCCTGGTGGGTGCCGGTCCGGGCAGCGCCGATCTGCTCACGGTGAAGGCCGCGCGTCTGGTGGCCGATGCCGACGTGATCGTTCACGATCGTCTGGCCGACCCGGCCATTCTCGAATTGGCGCGTCCGGGCACCGAGTTCATCGACGTGGGCAAGCAACCGGGTCGCCCCACGCCGCAGGAGATCATCAACACTTTGCTCGTGCACCTCGGTCAACAGGGTCTGAAGGTCGTGCGCCTGAAGGGCGGCGATCCGTTCGTGTTCGGCCGTGGAGGCGAGGAGGCCGACGCGTTGCGCGCCGCCGGGGTTCCCTTCGACACGGTTCCCGGCATCACGTCCGCTGTCGGTGTTCCCGCGGCCGCCGGCATTCCCGTCACCCACCGCGGCGTGTCGGCCTCGTTCACGGTGGTGACCGGTCATCGCGAGCGCGGTGGCTCCACCAACGTCGAGTGGGAGGCATTGGCCAAGGTGGGCGGAACGATCGTGATTCTCATGGGCGTGGCCGAACGCGCGGTGATCGCATCTCGTCTCATGAACGGTGGTCTCGCCGCGAACACGCCGGTCGCGGCCATCCACTGGGGCACGCGTCCCGAGCAACACACGGTGCGCACCACGTTGGCCGATCTCGCCGACACGCACGTCGAGTCACCGGCCACCATCGTCATCGGCGCGGTGGCGGCGTTCGACTTCACCAGTGGCTCCGTCGAAACGAACGCGGTGATCTGACGTGCGACGTAGCATCGACGACGAACCCGTCGGCCTGAACGGTTTGCCCCCCGGAGCCGACGACGCCACACCGGTGTCGTGGGCGGTGGCCATCTGTGACGACTACGACGACGCGGAGCCCCGTGTCGTGCTCACCGTCGAGGACATCGGCAACCCCGGTGCCGGACTGGTGGCGCATCTATCCGCCGAACAAACCCGACGCCTGCGCGGCGCCTTGCACGACGCCCTCCGCGAGGTGGGCGAGAACACCGGACGTTAGAAGGAAGACGAACATGACCATCGCCCCCGCACCCCAACCGCGCAACCTCGACGCCGAACAACTGCGCGACATCGAACGCTTCGAGATCGCCATCGATCAGTACCTGAAAGGCGAGATCAGCGAGGACGTGTTCCGCGTGATGCGTCTGAACAACGGCATCTACGGACAACGTCAGGGCGGCACGAACCAGATGGTGCGCATCAAGTTGCCCGCGGGCACCATCACCCCCGAACAGCTGGATCTGATGGGTCGTCTGTCCACCGAGTTCTCGCGCGGCTGGGGCCACATCACCACGCGCCAGAACATCCAGTTCCACTTCGTCGAACTCACCCGCATTCCCGCGTTGCTGCGCGAACTGGCCGCGGTCGGTCTCACCTCACGCGAAGCGTGCGGCGACACGGTGCGCAACGTGATGGCCTGCCATCTGGCCGGTGCGTGCCCTTACGAGAAGATCGACGTCACCCCGTGGGCCGAGGCCGTGTTCCGGCACTTCGTGCGCAATCCGCTGGGCCAGCGTCTGCCCCGCAAGTTCAAGGTGAACTTCTCGGGGTGCAGCACCGACTGCGGCCAGGCGATGTTCAACGACGTCGGCGTGGTGGCGGTGTCGCGCACGAACGACGACGGTTCGGTCGAGCAGGGTTTCCGCGTGTACATCGCCGGCGGTTTGGGTGCCACGCCGCATCCGGCCCTGGCCCTCGAGGACTTCACCACCCGCGAGGATCTGCTGCCCACCATCGAGGCCGTGTTGCCATCGACGAGGTGCGTCGCCGGGTGATCAAGATCCGTCACACGTTGCCCGCGTCCTCCACGTGGCCCGGTGGCATTCCGCCCGAAGTGGTGGCCGCCGGTGACGCTCCCGCCGGCACGGCCGGTGAGGCCACCGCGGTTGGTCAGGGCGTGTCGGTCACGTTGCGCAGCAGCGACCCGTACACGCGCTGGGAGCAGACGAGCGTCATTCGTGGCGCCGGCAACGGCTCCGTGTCGGCCGTCGCCTACGCCGCGCTCGGTGACATCACCGCGTCGCAGTTCGCCTCGTTGGCATCTATCCAACGCGAACTGGGTGCCGACGTACGCCTGTCGAATCGCCAGAACGTGGTGTTCCGCGGACTTCGCGAGGACCAACTGACCACGTTGTACGCGCGCCTCGAGGCCATCGGCATGGCCCGACCCGGCGCCGAGATGGCCCGCGACGTGGTGGCGTGCCCGGGAGCCGACACCTGCAACATCGCGGTCACCCAGAGTCGCGGTCTGGCCAAGGCCATCGGCGAACAGTTGGAAGAGGAGGGTCTGGCCGAAGTGGGCGGTGTGCGCATCAACATCTCGGGTTGCACGAACAGTTGCGGTCAGCACCATGCGGCCGACATCGGCTTCTTCGGCGCCGAGCGCCGCGCCAACGGACGGGCGATTCCCGGATATCAGATGCTGCTCGGTGGTTTCGTCGGCGACGAGCAGATCCACTTCGGCCAGAAGGCGTTGCGTCTGCCGGCCAGGAACGCACCGGTGGCCGCGGCCCGCGTGATCCGACGCTTCGCCGAGGAGCGCAAAGCCGGTGAGCCTTTCCAGGAGTGGTTGAACCGTTCGGGTGGCGCCGCCAAGGTCGCCGAGGGACTGAAGGATCTTGATCTGATCCCCACCCCCGACGAGGCCCCGGACTTCTACGTGGACTTCGACGAGACCAGCCCGTTCGCGGTCAACGTCGCCGAGTCCGAGTGCGCCACCTGATCAGGAGACTTCCAGACCGTCCAGTTCGCCCTGCTCGCGCCAACGCTCGAGCACTTTGACGAAGGCCACCGGGCCACCGCCGTAGCTTCCGCTCTGCAGGCTGCGCGCGGCCGGTTTGCCTTCGTTGTTGTAGTAGCCGGGCGTGCACGCCTCGAGGAACTTGATGTTGTTCTGCGCCAGGTCGACGATGGTGCGCACCCACTTCTCCTCGGCCTCGGCCGTCACCTCGGCGCGGGTGAGTCCGTTCTGCTCGAGATGCGCGATCAGATGGGCGAGGTGGATGCTCTGCTCGTTCAGCATGTGCGGGAAGTTCACCGTGAACCCCGACTGCGTCTGACTGACGATGAAACAGTTCGGGAATCCACGACTGTGGAAGCCGTGCAGCGTGCGGGTGCCGTCGGCCCAGTGTTGGGTGAGCGTCTCGCCGTCGACACCGTGCAACTCGTAGCCCGACCGACGCGTGTACTCGGTGCCCACCTCGAAGCCGGTGGCGTAGATGAGGCAATCGAGTTCGTACTCGACGCCGTCCACCACCACGCCCTTCTCAGTGATCAGTTGCACGCCCTGGCCGTCGGTGTCGATCAGATGAACGCCTGGGCGGTTGAACGTGTCCAGGTACTCGTCGTGGAAGCACGGGCGCTTGCAGAACTGGCGGTACCACGGCTTCAACGCGGACGCGGTCGACGGGTCGGTGACCAACTGATCGACGCGCGACCGGATCTGCTCCATCTTCTCGAAGTCGGCCAGTTCCATGTTGCGCGCCAGCGACTCCGGCGAGAGATCGATCTTCTCCTGCGAACGCAGACGAATGAGCAGATTCGCGATGATGTCGGTCCAGCCGTCGTTCACCAGATCGACCTCGGCGTAACCACCGCTCACCAAGGTGTTGAAGTTGTCCATGCGTTCGCGCTGCCATCCCGGCTGCAACGACGCGGCCCACTCCGGATCGGTGGCCCGGTTGTTGCGCACGTCGATGGACGACGGCGTGCGCTGGAACACGTACAACTCCTTGGCGGCGACGCCGAGATGCGGAACGCACTGCACGGCGGTGGCGCCGGTGCCGATGATGCCCACGCGCTTGTCGGCCAACTTGCTCAAGCCACCGGTGGAGTCCCCGCCGGTGTAGTCGTAGTCCCAACGACTGGTGTGGAAGGTGTGACCACGGAAGGATTCGATACCCCGGATGCCGGGCAGCTTCGGTCGATGCAGCGGGCCGTTGGCCATGATCACCCACCGCGCGCGCATGCGATCTCCGCGGTTGGTGGAGATGATCCAACGCCGCGACGACTCCTCCCACACCATGTCGGTGACCTCGGTGGAGAAGCACGCGTCGGTGTACTTCTTCTTCGGGATGTAACCGATCTCTTCCAACAACGGCAGGTAGATGTACGACTCCACGTCGCAGGCCGCGCCCGGATAGCGATTCCAGTACCAGGTGCCCCCGAAGTCGCCGCCTTTCTCGATGACGCGCAGATCCTCGATGCCGGCCTCGCGCAGACGCGCGCCGGCCAACAAGCCGCCGAAGCCACCACCGATGATGGCCACGGTCACCTCGTCGAACAAGGGCTCCCGGGTGGAGGGACGCGTGTACGGATCGTCGAGATACTGCGCGTACTCGGAGATGTCGACGTACTGGTCGTTGCCGTCCTCGCGCAGGCGCTTGTCGCGCTCGAGGCGGTACTTCTGGCGCAGGCTGTCGGGATCGAAGGTGGTCGTCACGTTGTTCTCCGTTTCACTTCGCCGGGCTCAGGTCACCAGGCTCATCGCGTCGTGATCGATGGCTTGATGGCCGTGTTGGGTGGCCATCTTCACGAACAGATCGTCGCCGCGTTCGGTTCGCGCGGCCATCGACGTGGCCAACACCGTGATGATCAGCCCCCACAACGAACCGAAGCGGTAGTCACGCCACGCCGTGTCGCGGTCGTAGGCGACGCCGGCGGCGTTCATGCGCCCGCGGTACGACTCCAGCAACTCGTGCTCCACCTCGCGGCGGCGCTCGGGGGTGAAGCTGCCCGCGATCATGTAGGACACGTCCACCATGCCCAGCCCCTGATTGGCGGTCTGCCAGTCGACGATCACCAACGGCGGCGCGTCGGGCGTGCGGGCGAAGAGGAAGTTGTCGGGTCGGAAGTCGTAGTGCGCGAGCGTCAGCGGCGTGCCCGATCCCATGGCCCAACGCGCCACGTGCGGGGCGAAGTCCTGAACGATGCGGGCGATCGGTTCTTCCAGTCGCTCACCGAGTCGCTCCATGAACGCCGGCAACAACATCGAGTAGATCATCGACAGCATGGCCGCGCGTTCCTCGATGGTGGCCGGATTCGCCGCGATCTCGGACAAGGAGGGGTCGCCCCAGCGCGGGGCGTGCATGAGCACCGCTTGCTCGATGGCCAACTCGGCCTCGTCGAGAGTGAGCCCGACGAACTGGTCACCCTGTTCGGACCCGCTCAGGTCCTCCATGATGAGACAGAACTGTTGGGCCTCGAGGTTCAACGCCGCGTGATGACACTTCGGCGCGCGAACGTTCACCGTGGGTGCGACGCGACTGTAGAAGTTGTACTCGGTGACGTACGCGCTGCCACCGAAGCCCGTGGCACGGGCGGTTTCGTCGAGCGAGGGAAACTTGCCCATCACCGTGGCCGGTCGCCCCACGGACTCGTCCCATGTCAGGGAGAAACGGCCGTTGCAACCGGTCTGGCCGGTGCCCACGAAGCCCTCGAATCGACAATCCGCCAACGTGGCGCCCGCGGACACTCCCGCGTCATCCAACACGCGGGCCATCCACGCGGTGTCGATCGTGCGCGGATCGCTACGGATGTCCTGTTCTTCCCCCACGTCGCGCCCCCGATCTTGCCCGTTTCCAACCGTAGACCGAGACACCCCCGTCGGACACGCCCGTAGCCTGAACTCGTGAGCCTCGTCGACGGAATCCGTGTCGGTATCCAGTTGCCCGAGGTCGAACGTGTCGTGCGTTGGCCCGAGTACCGCGAGATGATCCGGGTCGCCGAAGAGAACGGTTTCGACAGCGTGTGGCTGGGCGATCACCTGCTGTACCGCGGCGACGGTCGACCCGAGCGCGGTCCGTGGGAGGCCTGGACCATGTTGGCGGCACTGGCCGCCGAGACCGAGCGCGTGGAATTCGGGCCCCTGGTGGCCTGCGCCGGATTCCATCCCCCCGCGGTGTTGGCCAAGATGGCCGCCACCATCGACGAGATAAGCGGGGGCCGATTCATCCTGGGTCTCGGGGCCGGCTGGAACCAGCCCGAGTTCGATGCGTTCGGCATTCCCTTCGATCGACGAGCGGCGCGTTTCGAGGAGGCTCTCGCGATCATCGCACCGCTGATCGCGGGCGGTCGGGTCACCCATCACGGAGCGTTCCACCATGTCGACGACGCCGCGTTGTTGCCCGCGCCGACGCGACCGGTGCCCCTCATGATCGGATCGGTCGGTGACCGGGTCCTGCGGGCCGCCTTGCCCACCGCCGCGTGGTGGAACACCTGGTTCGACTGGTTCGGCAACTCCGCCGACGGCTTCGCGACACTGAACGGACGCATCTCCCGACTTTGCTCCGACGTCGGGCGCGACCAAACCACGCTGAAGCGCAGTGCGTGCCTGTTGGTGGTGACTGACTCCGATGCCGGTGAACGGCCGCGACCCGTCGAGTACTCGGCGGCAACCGTCGTGGACGTGCTCGCCCGCATTCGGGAGATGCGCGATGCCGGAGCCGACGAAGTCATCCTGGTCAGCGATCCCATCGACATACGCAGCGTCCGCACCCTCGCCGAAGCCCTGCGATGAAGTCCCTCCGTTCCACCGTTGCCGTGCTCGTACTCGCGCTCGGCGTCATCGGGGTGCCGACGACCACCAGTGCGCTGCCGACGAACACCGGGGTCGACCCCACCGCCGACGACTCGATGGTCTCGGCGCTCATCGTCGAACGCCTACCCGGTCGGACGTCGCTGGCGGCCCAAGCCTTGGTCGAGGATCTCACCGATCTCGATGCCATGCGCGGTCGCCAACTCGGTGATCGCTTCGAGACCATCGTTCTCGACGAACCCATCACCACCGCCGAGGCCGAGCAGTTGGCTCGATCACTCGAGACCGACGGCTTGGTGGTCTCCGCCTCGCCCGACTATCCGCGTTTCGCCGCCACCGCGCCCAACGATCCGGAGTGGCCCAATCAATGGTCGCTGCAGCCGTACAACGGAGCCACCAATGCCGGCATCGGGTTGGAGGCGGCGTGGAACGTGGCGCCGGGTGCCCACGACGTGGTGGTGGCGGTCATCGACACGGGGCGCCCCCGGTACCTGGGCGCCGATCATCCCGACATGGTCGGCAATCTGGAGGCCGGCTACGACTTCATGTCGCTGTCCGGCAACGGGCGCAACCCTCGCGATGGTGACGGCTGGGACTCCAACGAAACCGACGAGGGGGACTGGGAAACCGCCGGGCAGTGCAGTCCCAGCGGGGCGGCATTCGACAGCTCGTGGCACGGTTCGCACGTGGCCGGCATCATCGGCGCCGAGATCAACAACGGCATCGGCATCGCCGGCATCAACCCGCGCGCCAAGGTGCAGCACATCCGAATCCTCGGTAGTTGTGGCGGTACGACGTCCGATGAGATCGCCGCGATTCGTTGGGCCGCGGGCCTGTCCATACCGAGCGATCTGTTGAAGGGGAACCCGTCCCCGCCTCTCAATCCCACCCCGGCCAAGGTCATCAACCTCAGCCTCGGTGGCCCGAGCGAATGCAGCACGGCCGAACAGGCCGCCATCGATGCCGCGGTGAACGCCGGCAGCATCGTGGTGGTGGCGGCCGGCAACAGCAACCTCGATTTGGACGTGAGCCAATACGCCCCCGCCAACTGCAACAACGTGATCACGGTGGCGGCCACCGAGGTGAACGGCAACCGACTCGTGAACACGTCCAATTACGGCTCGAAAGTCGAGATCGCCGCGCCCGGTCGCTCCATCAGGTCCACCATGAACGCGGGGACGCAGACCTCGACGTCGTCGTGGACCTACACGAACAAGACCGGCACCAGCATGGCCGCACCCATCGTGGCCGGCGTGGTGTCGCTGATGCTGTCCTATCGACCCACCCTCACCTTCGTCGACGTGCGACACATCCTGCAAACGACGGCATCGCCGTTCCCCGCCGGGTCCGAATGCAGCAACAACCCGTCGAACACGTATTACTGCGGAGACGGCATCGTGAATGCCTACAACGCGGTGCAGGCGTTGCCCGGGTACACCGCGCGCGGGGCGCTCGTGGATCTGACGCCGAACCGCGTTCTCGACACCCGCGACGGAACGGGCGGAGTGCCCGCCACCCGCGTCGGCAACTTCTCCGGAACCGCGGTCGACCTGCGGTTCCGGATCCTCGGCGCCGGGAGTATCCCGAACCTGGGCGTGGCCGCCGTGTCGCTGAACGTGACCGCCACCGAAACGTCGGCCCCCGACGAAGGCGGATACGTCACCGTCTACCCCTGCGCGTCGGGACGCCCGAACGTGTCCAACATCAACTTCACGTCCGGCCAGATCGTGCCCAACGCCGTCATCGTGCCCGTGGGCGATGGTGAAATCTGCTTCCACGTGTACGGCTCCGCCCACCTCGTCGTCGACGTCTATGGCTGGCTCCCGTTCGGCGCCGGATTCACCACCGTGACACCCAATCGCGTGATGGACACCCGCGACGGAACGGGCGGGGTCTCGACCAGTCGGGTGGGCAATTTCACCGGCACGGCGGCTGATCTACCGTTCACCATTCTCGGCGCCGACAGCATCCCGACATCCGGGGTGTCGGCCGTGTCGCTGAACGTGACCGTCGCCGAGACGTCGGCCCCCGACGAAGGCGGATACGTCACTGTCTACCCCTGTGCCGTCGGTCGTCCGAACGTGTCCAACATCAACTTCACCAATCGCAACATCGTGGCCAATGCCGTCATCGTGCCGGTCGACGGCAACGGTCGCATCTGTCTGCACGTGTACGGAGCGGCGCACCTGATCGTCGACGTGAACGGCTGGTTCTCCTCGGCGGGAGGGTTCTCGACGGTCGATCCGAGTCGAGTCATGGACACCCGCGACGGAACGGGCGGGGTCTCGACCAGTCGGGTGGGCAATTTCACCGGCACGGCGGCTGATCTGTCGTTCACGATCGTCGGGACCGGTGGTATCCCGAGCGTCGGGGTGTCGGCGGTGTCGCTGAACGTGACCGTCGCCGAGACGTCGGCCCCCGACGTGGGGGGCTATGTGACCGTGTACCCCTGCGCCTTGGGGCGCCCGAACGTGTCCAACCTCAACTTCCGGAACGTCCAGATCGTGGCCAACACCGTGATCGTGCCGGTCGACGACTTCGGCCGGGTGTGCCTGCACGTGTACGGAGCGGCGCACCTGATCATCGACGTGAACGGCTGGTTCCCCGGCGACACCCCCTCCCCCACCTAAATGCGACAATTTGTCGCTTTGTGTACACGAGCCATGTACACAAAGCGACAAATTGTCGCATTTTGGTCATTGGGGGGTTGTGGGGGCTTGACCAAACGTAAATGAACGAAAGTACGTGTCTACCGATGTTCCCCTAGAGTTTCGAGGGTCGGGAGAGACACGTGGACGCAGGCTCATTCGCAACGAATCGCACCACTCGCCGTCGTCGTGGTCTGGCCGCACTCATCCTGACCGCCCTGCTCAGCCCCCTCGTCGCGTTGGCCGCCCCTGTCGCCGCGGCGTCGAATCGTCCCCCGCTCGTTTTGCCCGCAACGGACTCCACCGCGCGGTCGCGCATCGTCACCGTCGGCACCGACGCCGACCTGGCCGGAGTCATCACCGATCTGGCCATGGTGGACATCACCCCCACCAATCGCTTCACGAACCTGCTGAACGGCTTCTCGGCCGATCTCAGCGACGCCCAAGTCGACGCACTGCGCCTCGATCCGCGCGTGAC
>JAJTEQ010000083.1 GCA_021298195.1 Ilumatobacteraceae bacterium | reverse complement strand
TGCGCATCATCAACGGCATGATCAAACCCCGGTACGCCTTGTTGCGAGCCGAGCTCGCCATGGGGACCCAGACCCGCTGATCGGCAAGAATGGGCCCATGCCCGTCGAAGTCACCGTCGTCTCCCACCCGCTCATCGCCGACTCCCTGACCCGCATTCGCGACGTCGCCACACCCAATGCGTTGTTCCGACAGGAACTGGAACGCGTGGGCACGCTGTTGTTGGCCGAGGCCACCCGCGATCTGCCCACGCACGACGTGACGGTGCAGACGCCCCTCACCACCACGACCGGTCGCGCGTTGTCGAGTCAGCCGGTGGTCGTGCCGGTTCTACGCGCCGGATTGGGCTTCGTACACGCGGCCCAGGAACTGATGCCCAACGCCGACGTCGGTTTCGTCGGCATCAGCCGCGACGAGAAGACCTTCGAGCCCAAGCCCTACGTCAACAAGCTCCCCGAGACACTGGCCGGACGGACCTGCATCGTGTTGGACCCCATGCTGGCCACCGGCGGCTCGCTCGCTCACGCCTGCGAGTTGTTGATGGAACGCAATCCCACCGGCCCCATCACCGTCATCTGCGTGCTGGCCGCGCCCGAGGGAATCGAGTTCCTGCGCGGCACCGGTCTGAATCTGCGTATCTTCACCGCGTCCATCGACGAACGCCTGAACGAGAACGCCTTCATCGTTCCCGGCTTGGGCGACGCCGGCGATCGTCAGTTCGGCGCACCGCACTGAATCGACGCGGGCACCCCGTTCACATCGGCGGGCCGCCCCAGGCGGGCAACCCGCTCGACGCATCACCGAACAACTGGCTCTTCGCCGCGGCCAGGTCGTCCACGGTCCATTGCTTGCCTCCGGCCGTGATCGACCCCGCGATCTCGGCCGGTCGCATGCGGTGCACCTGATCGCCGAGCACGATGAACGTCTGAGCGTTGATGTCGGACGCCAGATCGCTGGCCAGGAAGGCGACCATCGGACTGATGTTGGCCGGGTCGTACTTGTCGAAACCGGTCTCGGGCTTGGCGAACTTGGGATTCACCTCGGTCATCGGTGTGCGGGCCCGCGGAGCGATGCAGTTCACCGTGACGTTGTAGCGACTCAGCTCACGAGCCAGGATCGTGGTCATCGTGATGATGCCACCCTTGGCCGAGCCGTAGTTGCCTTGACCGGGTCCGCCGAACAGACCGCTCTCGCTGGTGGTGTTGATGATGCGCCGCCCGGGCAGTCCACCTTCGGTGCCCTCCAGTTCCTTGGCTTTGTTGCGCCAGTGCAACGCCGCGAAATGCGCGGGGGCGAAATGGCCCTTCAGGTGCACGCTCACCACGCTGTCGAACTGCCCCTCCTCCATGGAGAAGCTCATGGCGTCGCGGATAAAACCGGCGTTGTTCACCAGGATGTGCAGATCGCCGAACTCGCGAATGGCGGTGGCCACCAGGGTTTCGGCGAAGGACCAATCGGTCACGCTGCCCTTGCACGCCACGGCACGGCCACCGGCGGCGACGATCGCCGCGACCACGTCGTCGGCGAGGTCCGACAGGTCGTTCACCACGACGCCGGCGCCCTCCTTGGCCAACAACTCGGCGTGGCAACGACCCACGCCCTGACCCGCACCGGTCACGATCGCCACTTTGCCCGTCAATGCACCCATCTGTCACGACTCCGATTTCGACGCTTCTGATACCGTGTCAGAAACTAGTCGCCGAACGGTGTGCACCGGATATCCCGGACACCGAACGCGTCGCCGCGATGCGAGTTGGAGGGTGATGGAGTGTCGATGAGCGAGCGTCCCGTCGCTCTGGTGACCGGTGCCAGCCGTGGAATCGGACGCGCCATCGCCATCGCTCTGGCGTCGTCGGGCCATGACCTGGTGATCACCGGGCGCACCCTCCACGAGGGCTCGGCCGTCAACCCCGCCACCGGCAATTCGTTGCCCGGAAGTTTGAACGCCACCGCCGAGGCCGTCGAACGCGCCGGGGGACGCGCGTATCGCGTGCGGGCCGACATCCTCGATCTCGACGACGTCGAGGCCTCGTTCGAACGCAGCCTCGCGGCCACGGGAGGCATCGACGTTCTCGTCAACAACGCCGTGTACGTCGGACCGGGCAACGACGTTCCCCTGTCCGAGGGTTCCCCCGACGACATCATCAGCCGGGTCGCCGGCAATCTCACCGCACCATTGCTCTTGACCCGCGCGTTCCTACGCCACGTGGTGGCGACGGGGCGAACCGATAGCGCCACGATCGTCGACATCACCAGTGATGCCGGCCAGCGCGTGCCGGACTCACCGGCCGGACGGGGTGGTTGGTCCGTGGTGTACGCGGCCACCAAGGCCGGCTTCCACCGCATCGCCGACATGGTCGTCGTCGAACACCCGACGATTCGGGCCTTCAACGTGAATCCCGGGTTCGTCGCCACCGAGCGCGTGCTCGATTCCGGCGTCGGACTCGAGTGGGTGGCCCGACACGGCGTGCCACCGTCGGTGATCGGGCGGGCGGTCGCGACGATGATCGCCGACCCGACCATCACGAATGGTGGCTACGTTCACGCCCAGCCCTACTTGCGCGAACGACTCGGCGACGATGAGTATGAAGCACTACTGAAGTCGGCGAAAGCGGGAGACGATGACCACTGACACCTACGTGATCGGGCCGACGAATTACGACATCCTCCTGCCCGAGCCCGAGATGGCCCCCGTGCACTACACGCTCATCTCGGTCGACGATCACCTCGTCGAACCACCGCACATGTTCGACGGTCGTCTTCCGTCCGCTCTGCAGGACAAAGCGCCGCGACTTATCGTGAACGAGCGCGGGCATCAGGTCTGGACCTTCGACGGCCAGATCTTCAGTCAAGTCGGCATGAACGCCGTCGCCGGACGCAAACAGGAACTGCGATCGCTGGAGCCGGCCCGCTTCGAGGACATGCGCCCGGGCTGTTGGGACATCCACGAGCGCATCAAGGACATGGACCTCATCGGTTGTTGGGCCTCGCTCAACTTCCCGTCGCAGGTCACCGGTTTCGCCGGTCGGGTGTTCAGTGCGTGCAGCGACCCCGAGGTCGGACTGGCCACCATGCGCGCGTGGAACGACTGGCTGTACGAGGAGTGGTGGCAGCCCTATCCCGAGCGCATCATCCCGTGTGGCATCACCTGGCTGGCCCCGGGTCCCGATGGTTCGGCGCGTCTCGGTGCCGACGAGATCCGTCGCAACGCCGCGCGCGGTTTCACGTCGGTCACGCTTCCCGAACGTCCCCACAACATCGGATGCCCCAGCCTTTTCAGCGGTTGGTGGGACCCCATCATCGAAGCGTGCGTCGAGACCGACACCGTCATCTCGTTGCACGTCGGTTCGTCGGGCATGTACGCGATGCCCAGCGACGCGCCGGCACTTCAGTTGGGTGCCACGTTGTTCGGACAGTTGTCGTTGACCGCGTGCGCCGAATGGCTGTGGAGCGGTTACGCCTACAAGTACCCCGACCTCAAGATCGCCATGAGCGAGGGAGGCATCGGCTGGGTACCCATGTTGCTCGATCGTTTGGAGAACGTGGTCGATCGCAGCGGTTACGGCGCCGGCTGGGATCTGCGTCCGGCCGAGGTGTTGCGTCGCAACTTCTGGTTCTGCACCATCGACGACCCCTCCACCATCGACCTGCACGACGTCATCGGCGACGACCACATCATGGTCGAGGTCGATTACCCCCACGGCGACAGCACCTGGCCGAACACGCAATCGATTCTCCGCGACGCGTGGGGACACCTCTCCCCTTCGCTGTTGCGCAAGTTGTGTTGCGAGAACGCCGCCGCGTTGTATCGCCAGCCACTCCCCCCGCGCATCGTTCCGTGAGCACCATCGCCGATCTGATCCGTGCCCGCCAGGGCGACGACCACGCCGGCTACGTCTTCGAGGGCTCCGTCACCTCCTGGGACGACGTGGTGCGCGAGTCCACTCGACGGGCGACGTTCCTGCGCGAACACCTGGACCCCACCGCCAAGCCGCACGTGGGCGTGTTGTTGGAGAACACCCCCGAGTATCTGTACTGGATCGGCGCGGCGGCGCTCACCGGCTCGTGCATCGTCGGCATCAACCCCACGCGACGCGGTGCCGAGTTGGCGCGCGACGTGCGCCACACCGACTGCCAGATGATCGTCACCGATGCTGCCGGGCGTTCGACCTTCGACGGGCTCGACTGCGGAGTACCCGCCACGGCGTTCGTCGACGTCGACGCCGTGCGCCCGACGCTTCCACCGTTCGACGCCGAACTCCTGGCGAACAGCGCACCCGACGGGTCGCTGCCCCTCTTCTTGCTCTTCACCTCGGGCTCCACCAGCGCACCCAAGGCGGTGGTGTGCACCAACGAGCGCATGGCCACCACCGCGGTGCGGGCCGGCCAGATCTACGGAGTCGTGCGCGACGAGGTCTGCTACAGCCCGATGCCGTTGTTCCACGGCAACGCGCTCATGGCCTGCTGGGGACCGGCATTGGCCGTGGGCGCGACGCTGGTGCTGCGACGCAAGTTCTCGGCCAGCGGCTTCCTCGAGGACGTGCGCACCTACGGGTGCACCTACTTCACCTACGTCGGGCGCACGATCGCCTACGTGTTGGGCCAACCGCCCACGGACTTCGACCGCGACCATCGCCTGCGTCTCGGCTTCGGGACCGAGGCCAGTGCGCTCGACCGCGAACGCTTCCTCGAACGTTTCGGTTGCGAACTGGTGGAGGTGTACGGATCCAGCGAGAGCGTGGTGGCAATCATCCGCACTCCCGACACCCCGGCCAATGCACTCGGGCGGGAGCGTCCCGACATGGCGGGCAAGGTCGTCATCGTCGACCCCGCCACCGACGCCGAATGTCCGCGAGTCGTCTTCGACGAGCACGGAGCCATCACGAACCCGGAGTGCATCGGCGAAATCGTGAACACCTCGGGTGGCTCCACGTTCGAGGGTTACTACAACAATCCCGAGGCGTCGAGCGAGCGGGTGCGCAACGGCTGGTACTGGACCGGCGATCTGGGCTTCCGCGACGACCACGGTTTCTTCTATTTCGCCGGGCGCCGCGACGACCACGGTTTCTTCTATTTCGCCGGGCGCAGCGCGGATTGGCTGCGCGTCGACAGCGAGAACTTCGCCGGCGCCCCGGTGGAGAACATCATCAGCCGTTTCCCCGGTGTGGTGATGGCGGCGGTGTACCCGGTGCCGGATCCGGTCACCGGCGACATGGTGATGGCGGCCATCGAGATGAACTCCACCACCACGTTCGATCCCGATGCGTTCGATCGATTCCTCGACACGCAACGCGATCTGGGGACGAAGTGGTCGCCCCGTATCGTGCGGGTCACGGGTGCGATGCCCTTGACCGCGAACAACAAGGTGCACAAGCCTCCGTTGCGCGCCGAGAAGTGGCGCACCGGTGAGACCCTCTACTGGCGACCCGAGCGGGGCGATCGGCTACGGGCCATGACCGATGACGACAAGGTCGCCCTCGAACGTTCCTTCGCCGAGAACAAACGGGCCCACGTTCTGAGTGGACCCTGACCCGGTCAGGAGTTGGCCGAGGTCCAGGTCTGCCAGGTCTCGATGCATTCGGGTAGTTCACCCTTTCCTGTTTGGCTACGCGGCCAATTCGCATCGGGCAATCCGACGGGCGGGTTCGCCATGTCGTGTCCGTACCACAACAGGTGTCGACGACGCGCGAACAACCAGCGACCGTTCACGCGCCGGTAGGTGTCGTGATACTGGATCTGATGGATGATCCAGTTTCCCGCGACGTCCTCGATCTCGCCCCGACAGCTGACGACACCCATGGCGTTGTCCTGATCGCTCACTTCGATCACGTGATTGCCGACCATCAAGATCACCCGACCCAGCGAACCCATCTGCGCGTCGAAGCTCTGCCGCAGTGCATCGGTGCCCGCGGTTTCGCGGGTGACCTTGATGTCGGGCACGAACAGACGGGCGAGATTGGCGGTGTCGCGGGCTCCGTACCACACGGCGTAACGACTGGCCAGTTGTCGTATCTCCTCGCACGCGCTCAACCATGCGATGGGATCGGCGTCGCGTAGTTCCTCCATGGCTCAACGTCCTCCGGGGAGCGGGTGCGGGTGCGCGGTCGGCTGCAACAGGGCGTCGGTGCCTCCGTCGACGAACAACACCTGACCGACGACGTACGACGCGTCGGCCGACAACAAGAAGTGAATGGCGCCGGCGATCTCCTCGGGCTTGCCCCACCGTCCCCGGGGAATGGGGATCATGTCGAGCGAGTCCTTCACCCCGGGCATGTCCAGCAACGGTCGGGTCATGCCGGTGTCGATGACGCCGGGTGCCACGGCGTTCAGACGGATCCCCGACGCCATCCATGCGGCCGCCTGCGAACGCACCCAGAACGCGATGGCCAATTTGCCCGCGGGGTACGCGAGGAACGTGTTGGGGGCCGTGTGGCGCGCGACCAACGACTCCTCGTCGCCGTTCAGGTAGGCCATGGCCTCCTCGACGGGCAGACCCGGCGTCATGGTGGTGCTGTTCGACGAGATCATGACGACCGCCGGATTCGACCCCTTTTCCAGACACCCCCGCAGGCCCTCGACGACGGCCAAGGTTCCGAAGTAATTGACCCGAACCACGAGTTCGTTGGGTGCGGGAGTGCTGACGCCGGCGCAGGGCACCAATCCGTCAAGGACTCCCCCGCACGCGACCGTGACTTCCTCGACGATCCGACGACGATCATCGGCCTTGGAGAGATCACCGATCACGTCGGCGTCGCGCATGTCGACCCCGATCACCCGATGCCCCTCGGCCTCGAGACGCTGTTTGGTGGCCGCCCCGATTCCCGACGCCGACCCCGTGACACAGATCGTTCCCATTCCGTCCCCTTCGCTTTCTGACAGTGTGTCAGATCGGCGCCGTCGCGGACCATCGGAAT
The DNA here is from genome assembly GCA_021298195.1 of Ilumatobacteraceae bacterium. GTDB lineage: Bacteria > Actinomycetota > Acidimicrobiia > Acidimicrobiales > Ilumatobacteraceae > Casp-actino8. Next base: position 6,445 of record JAJTEQ010000083.1, on the reverse strand, counting down.
CCGTCCCCACTGACTACGGTGATGACATGTCTTCGGTCGTCCGTTCCGTCGTCTGTCGCGAATTCGCTCCCCTCGATCGTCTGGTGATCGAGCAGAAGCCCGCCCCCGAACTCTTCCCCGGCTGTGTGCGCGTGGACGTGTCGGCCTGCGGGGTGAACTTCGTCGACGCCTTGTTCGTGCAGGGCAAGTACCAGATCAAACCGCCGGTGCCGTTCGTGCCCGGCATGGAGATCGTGGGCCGGGTCACCGAGGTCGCCCCCGACGTCGAGGGCATCGCCTTGGGTCAGCGCGTGTTCGCCAACGTCGGCCTCGGCGGTTTCGCGTCACAAGCCATGGTGGCGGCCAAGCGATGCATGACGCTCCCCGACACCTTGTCCGACGGTCAAGCCGCCACGTTCATGCAGAGCTACCTGACCGCCTGGTTCGCGCTGGTGGAGCGCGCGCGGGTGGAGGCGGGTCGGTGGCTCTTGGTGTTGGGGGCCGGCAGCGGAGTGGGCCTGGCCGCCGTCGACGTGGGTCGTGCTCTCGGGTTGCGCGTCATCGCGGTGGCCTCGACCGAGGAGAAGCGTCGCTTCGCCAGTGAACGCGGTGCCGAGGCCACCATCGATTCCACACTTCCGGCCGATCAGATCAAGGAGCTCGCCAAATCGTTGTCCGGGGGCGCGGTCGACTACCTGTACGACCCCGTGGGTGGCGAGGTCGGCGAGACCTGTCTGCGCGCGCTCGGGGACGACGGTCAATATCTCGTGATCGGATTCGTGGCCGGCATCCCCAAGTTGCCGGCCAACCAGGTGTTGTTGCGCCGGATCACCGGCGTCGACTGGGGTGGTTGGGCCGGGAAGAACCCCGATCGCAACAACGCCCTTCTCGCCGAGGTGATGAAGCTGATCGCCCGCGGTGAGTTGCGGCCGGTCGAACCACTGACCTATCCCCTGGAACGGGCCGCCGATGCGTTGCGCGACCTCGAAGACCGCAAGGTGGCCGGAAAGATCGCGCTGATCCCGTGACGAACGACTCGTCGCCGGAACGACGGGTCAACTGATCACGTTCTCGCGATTGTTCGCGCGAAACCGTTCGCGCAGGGCATCGGCCGCCCGTCGATCGAACCCGACGAAGTCGATGCTCTTGCCGTCTCGCCACCAGATGCGAGCCGACGGGTCGCTCTCGGCCGCGTGCCACCGACGCAGAACCAGTTCGCGCTTGATCACCTTGTTCGACGGTGTCATCGGGAACTCGTCGACCACCATCACGAACGTCGGCATCCATTTGGGACCCAGATCGTTCTGCGAACGCAGGAACCCACCGAACTCGGCGGGGTCGAAACGCGCACCGGGTCGCAGTTGGATGGCCGCCATCACGCGATCACCCATGTCGGCGTCGGGCACGCCGTACACGGCGGCCAGGATGACGTCGGGGTGGCGCATGATGATGCGCTCGATCGGGGCACCGGCGAAATTCTCCCCGTCCACGCGCATCCAATCCGCGCTGCGGCCGGCGAAGTAGAAGAAGCCGTTCTCGTCGCGATACGCGAGGTCACCGGTCCAGTACGCGCCGCCTCGCAATCGTTCCTTGTTCGCCTCGTCGTTGTTCCAGTACCCCTCGAACGTTCCGCCCCCCGAGTTCACGATCTCTCCGGTGGCCTCTTCGGCGTTCACCAGTCGCCCCTCGGCGTCGAAGATCGCCCGCGGACACTCGTCGCCCGTCTCCGGATTGCGAACCGAAATGGTGGGTTGCGCCGCCACTCCCAACGAACCGGCGGGCATGTTCGGCACACGAACGATGGACGCGCCCGTTTCGGTCTGGCCGTAGCCGTCGGTCAACGTGCAGCCGAACCGCTCGGCGAAACGCGCGAGGTCGACCTCGGAACCCTCGTTGCCGAATCCGCGACGCAACGGGTTGTCGCGGTCGTCAGGTCGCTCGGGGGTGGCCAGGATGTAGGTCAATGGCTTGCCCACGTAGTTGAAGTAGGTGGCGCCGAATCGCCGAACGTCGGGCAGGAACTCGCTGGCCGAGAACTTGCGTCGCAGGGCGATGGTCGCTCCGCACACCAGACTCGGGGCCCAGGCCGTGAAGAGCGCGTTGGAGTGGAACAACGGCATGCAGATGTAGGTGACGTCGTTCGCGTCGAGCGACAGGATCATCAGCATCGACCCGGACACGAAGTTCAATCGTTGGTGACTGGTGATCACCGCCTTGGGTGCTCCGCTGGTTCCCGAGGTGAAGAGCAACAGGAACGTCGAACTCGGATCGACCGGGCATTCATCGGCCGTCGGCAGAGCGGCACCACGATGCTTCGCCATCAGCGCGGCGTAGTCGTCCGTGTCGGTGTTCAGCACCGACCCGTTCGCGTCTCCCAGATCCAATCCGTCGAGCAGTTCCACCTGGCCGGACTCGGTGACCACGACCTGACACGACGTGTGCTGGATATCGCGCGCGAGTTCAGCCCCGCGCCGCGTGGGATTGATACCCACCACCACCGACCCGGTCACGGCCGCCACCCCGAGCCACATGGTGAACTCGGGGGTGTTGTCCATCAGCACACCGATGTGCGGTGGCGTACCCACCGGACGAGTGGCCAAGTGCGCGCGCCACCAGACCGCGCGCTCGGCGACCGACGCGCACCATTCACGCCACGAGAGTCGTCGGTCCTCGAACAACAGTGCCGGACGATCATCGTGCGCGCGAGCCCGCACATGATCGGCGAACGTGGGAACGGCTTCAGAGTTCACGGGCCACCTCGTGGGCTGAGTGCATCGCACCTTCGATGTATCCGACATTGGCGGCGTCGCCGACGACCTTCACGTTCAACCCCCGCGCCGCCAGTTGGTCGGCGAACGAGGTGTCAGCGCAGACCTCCGACGCGATGACGACACTGTCACCGCGCACCTCGAACTCGTCCCCTCCGACTCGGTAACGCACGGCAACCTTGGAGATCGACACCGGCGTGGCTTCGCGCACCAGGGTCACCCCGTGTTCGGCCGCCTTGCGCACCGCGGTCCAACGTCGGGGCATCGCCATGGGCAGGCCGAGGTGCTTGCCCTCCTCGAGCACCGTGACCAATCGTCCCCGCTCGGCGAGGTATTCGGCCAACTCCAGACCCACGAGCCCACCACCGATCACGACCACGCGACGTCCGACCGGCATCCACACCTTGGACAGGCGCCGGATGCGGTCGGCATCGTTCAACAGACCGATCGCTCGACCGACCCCCACGGCCACGCGACCGAGGCCCCCGATGGAACCCAGGTCCGCGTCGGCGTCACCCGTGATGACCGCTCGCAAACCATCTCCCGTCAGGACGTGGGGCATCTCCGCTCCGGGTATCGCCGGGCGACCACGACGCGCGCCGGTGGCCACGATGACCACGTCGGGGCGCAGACTCGCGACGAGTTCCACGTCGGCGACGGTGTTCGTGAGGACGTCGACATCGAGCCGTTCGATCTCGTGCGTCAACCAGTCGACCAGCATCGCGTTGGCCGGCGTGGTGAGCTGCGAGAACCACATCGTGCCCCCGAGTCGGCCACCCTTCTCGATGAGCGTCACCTTGGCTCCACGCGTGGCTGCGACGCGCGCCGCCTCCATGCCACCGGGTCCGCCTCCGATGACCACCACGTGTTGGGCCCGGGCGATCGGGGTGAGAACGGCGACCTTTTCGTTGCACAACGCCGGATTGACCGCGCACTTCGGATTCCCGTCGAAGAAGTTCTGTTCGACACAGACGTAGCAGTTGATGCAGGGCCGAACGGAGCGCCGCTCACCCGCACGGATCTTGTTCACCAGATCCGGATCGGCCAACAATTGGCGCCCCATCGAGACGAAGTCGCACTCGCCGGCCGCGATCATCTCGTCGGCGACCTCGGGCAACATGCGTCCCACGGCCACCACGGGAATCGTCACGGCGCGTTTGATGGTCTTGGTGTGCTCGCGATACGCGGCCACCGTGTTGGGAAGCGGACCGTCGGTGAAGTCCGCGAACGGGTTGTGCGCGTTGGCCGACACGTGGATGGCATCGGCGCCGGCGGCCTGGATCATCGCGGCGGCTTCGGCGGTCTCGGCGGCCGTCAGTCCGTCAGCGGCGCCGTACTCGTGTCCGTTCACGCGAACGATCACCGGATATTCGCGGCCGACCGTGGCCTTCACGGCCCGCACCACCTCGCAGGTCAGTCGAGCACGATTCTCGATGGAACCGCCCCAGCGGTCATCGCGCTTGTTGTAGGTGCGCGACAGGAACGAGGACAACAAGTAGCCGTGGGCGGCATGGATCTCGATGGCGTCGACACCGGCGGCTTTCACCCGTCGGGCCGCGGCGGCGAACTGATCGACCACCCACGCCAGATCGTCCTCGTCGGCCACCTTGTAGGTGGCTTTCTTGCCGTGGGTGGCCGTGGCGAGGCGCATCAACTCGTCCATCGGGTTGTCCCGCAGCGCCGACATGTCGGCACCGCCCTCGAGCAGTGACGGCACCAACTGCGGGCGACCGTCGGCGGTGTCGACGCTGGCCGTCTTGCCGTGATGACACAACTGCATGCACAGGCGTCCCCCGGCGGCATGTACCGAATCGGCGAGACGACGGATGCCGGGGATGAACCGGTCGTCGGAGAACGCCGGCTGATGTCGCGACGTGGCACCGACGGGCCACGCCACCGCGCCGGTGCCGGTGATGACCATGGCCGTTCCACCGGCCGCCCGCGCCGTGTAGTGGGCGATCTCTCCGTCGCTGATCTCGCCCTCGACGCACAGGTTCATGTCCATCGCCGGAAGGAACACGCGATTCGACAGTTCGAGTCCGGCGATACGACCGGTCGACAGCAGGGAGTTGTACGAGCGTTCGGTCATCGAGGGTCACTCGCTAGTGTTGCTGCGCTGGATCGCCCGTTCGTCGGTACCCAGATAGCTGGCGATGACCGCCGGATTCGTCCGAATGGACTGTGGATCACCTTCGGCGATGACGCGACCGGCCTCGAGACAATAAATGCGATCGGAAATGGACATGACCATCGGCATGTCGTGCTCGATGATCAGGATCGACGCCCCCAATTCGCGCTGGATGGTCTGGATGAGCGGACCGAACGCTTCGGTCTCGCGTTGGGCCACACCGGCGGTCGGCTCGTCGAGGAGCAACAGCTTCGAGTCGAGGGCGATGAGGGCCCCCAGCTCCACGATGCGTCGCGTACCGGTGGACAACTCGCCCATCAACGAGTCCGCGTAACGACCGAGCCCGAGATAGCTGATGATCTCGTCGGCCTCGCGGCGCTTGCGTCGTTCGGCGATCGGAGACGGCGGCAACGCGAGGATGGACGGGATCAGGAGCGACCGCTGACGCGATTCGAGGGCGACCATCAGGGTCTCGCGCACGGTCAGCGAGGCGAACAATCTCGCGTTCTGGAACGCGCGACCCTGACCCAGACGAGCTCGGCGATGAGCCGACATCCCCGAAATGTCGCGCCCGTGCAGTTCGACCAGTCCGGTGGACGGAAGGAGACCGGAGACCGCGTTGAGAATGGTGGTCTTGCCCGCTCCGTTGGTACCGATCAGACCGACGATCTCGCCGGGACGCACGAGAATGTCGACTCCGTCGACAATGGTTCGACCACCGAGGTTCACGGTGAGTCCGTCGGTGCGCAGCGGAACCGCGGTGGGATCCACATCGGTTCCCTTCCCACCGAGCGACGCCACGTCGGCCCCCTTCTCGCGCACCGGAGGAGTCCAGTTGGTGCGACGCGCGATCCAACCAAGCAGGTTGTCGCGGAACGAGTGCAGAATCGAGATGAGGCCACTCGGGAAGTACAACAGCACGATCAACATTCCGAATCCGCTGGCGAAGAGTTCCACCTGCTCGGTGCCGTCGAAAACCAGTGGCAACGCCACGATCACGAGGGTGCCGAGAATGGCGCCCGTGATGGAGCCGATTCCGCCCACCACGGCCACGGCCACGATGCGCAACGAATCCTCGAACTCGAACGCGAGTCCGTCGACCTTGAACTGCCCACTTCGATCGGCCAGGGGCAACAAGGCGCCCGCCAACGCGGCGATGCCACCCGACACCGCGAACGCCAACAACTTCGCCCGGTTGGGCGACACCGTGTACGCGGCGGCGGAGTTCTCGTTGTCACGCGTGGCGATGATCGAACGACCGATGCCGGTGCGACGAATGCGCCACACCAACAAGATCACCAGAACCGCGATGAACAAGGTGAAGTAGTAGATGCCGTCGAAGTTCTTGCCCTTCACCTCCCAGAACAGGAGGCGGAATCCCTTGGCACGGTCGACGTTCAGCTTGGCCACGCCTCCGCCGTCGGGCGCCACCTTCTCCGCGACCAGGAACCACGAGCGGATCATCAGGCCGAAACCGAGTGTGATGACCGCGAGGTAGAGACCCTTCACGCGCAGGGCCGGGATACCGATGATGATCGCCGCACCGACACCGAAACCGATACCGATGATG
>JAJTEQ010000032.1 GCA_021298195.1 Ilumatobacteraceae bacterium | reverse complement strand
GATCGCGGAGGCGCGCGCCAAGGGGGTCGACGATCCGACGATCATGAACTCGTTACGGGCCCGCAGTCGTGACAACTCACGCACACCGATGCAATGGGACGACTCACGGCACGCAGGCTTCACCACCGGCGACCCATGGATCACGGTCAACCCGAACCATGCGAAGGTCAACGCCGCCACGGCGGTCGCGGACCCCGAGTCCGTGTTCCATCACTATCGACGTCTGATCGAGTTACGCCACTCCATGCCGATCGTCGTCGCTGGTGACTTCCAACTGTTGGCCGCCGAGGATCCGAAACTGTTCGCCTATCTGCGCACGCTGGACGACGAACGACTGTTGGTAGTGGCGAACATGTCGAACGACGAGGTTCGTTTCGAACAACCGGCCGAGTTCGTGGGAGGTGTCGTACTCATCGGGACCGTGTCGGAAACGCTGGCTCCGTGGCAGTCGTACGCCGTCGTGACAACCGGAATCGGCTGAGGCGTCGGCAGCGTCACGGAATCAGAAACGGTTGGGGCGCGCCACCACCACCGGTGTCACCCAGGCCACCACCGCGTAGCGGTCGAAGTACTTCTCGGCCAGCACGCGCAGTATTCGCTCGGCGACTTCTTCGGTGACCACGGTTTCCAGCCGAATGCTCGATCCGGTGATGTCGAGCGCGCGGCCACCGGTTTGGCCCTCTCCGCGAACGTGTCCGACCGAATAACCCTTCGCGCCGCAGTTCTTCACGTCGTCGACCAGCTTCTGCTCGATCACCGATTCGGCGATGACGGTGACGAGTTGGCGATTCACGGTGTTCATGTGCGCTCCCTTCAGCTGATGGCCTGGGCCAAGGCAATGTAGATCGGAATTCCGACGGTCAGGTTGAAGGGGAAGGTGACACCCAGCGACGCGGTGATGTACAGGCTCGGGTTGGCTTTTGGCAGAGCGATTCGAACCGCTGCCGGAGCCGCGATGTACGACGCACTGGCCGCCAGGGTGGCCATCACCGCGATGCCGCCGGTGGAGAGGCCGGCCACCTTTCCGGTGAGCGCGCCCAAGACCCCGTTCACCAACGGGATGGCGATTCCCAGCAGCACCAACCGCACGCCGGTGCTACGGATGTCGCGCAGTCGCTCGGCGGCGGTGACGCCCATCTCGATCAGGAAGAGCGCCAACACACCGGGGAACAGTCCGCTGAAGAGCGGGTCCGTGGGTGCCAAGCGTTCTGCACCGACGATGGCACCGATCAGGAGACCGGCCACCAACAGTGCGATGCTTCGGCCGCGCACCACTTCTCCCAATGCGGACTTCCATCCGCTCCCGTCGCTGGATTTCCTCGCGAGAAAGAGGGCGACCACGATGCCGATGATCTCGAGCACCGCCAACAATCCGGCCATGTAGCCCTCGAACCCGATCTCGCGGGCGTCGAGGGTGGTCAACACCACGGTGAACGTGACGGCCGAGACCGATCCGTAGTGGGCGGCCAATGCGGCCGCGTCCACGACGTGGAAGCGTCCCAGGGTTCGCATCGCGGCGAAGGCGATCAACGGAGTGACGATTCCCAGCGCGAGTGCGGCGAGGAGTGGCCCCCACAGGTCGCCGATCGAGGAGTCGGCCAAGGCCTTGCCGCCCTTGATGCCGATGGCCAGAAGGAGAAACGTCGACAGGATCGGATACAACGCCTCGGGCAGTCGTACCTCGAACCGCAACAAGGTGGCGATGAGCGCCACGACGAACGCCACCAACGGGGCGGTGAGCAGGTTGTCGGCCAGGGAAACGGCGATCACTTGGTCACCTTCGACTTTTTCACCAAGGGCGTGATGACGGCCCGGACGTGATGGTCGGCCTCCATGGGGTGACGCAAGGGTCGATCGAGATCGATGCGGTAGACGTTGCGTCGACCTTCCTTGATGACCCGCAGGTAGCCGGCCGATTCGAGGTCGTGAACGATGCGGTGCACCGATCGCTCGCCGATTCCGACCAGGTCGGCCACTTCGCTGAGCCGGATGTCGGGCTGTTTGGCGATGCAGATGAGCACGTGCGAATGGTTCGTGAGGAAGGTCCAGGACGTCTCGTTGGTCGCCAGCTCTTTATGTGCCATAGAAGCCATGTAATCAGAGACAGGTAATAGATGGCAACCTTTCTACGACCGCCATCGCTGAGGAATCCGTTCGGGGCTGGCAGGATGATCCGGTGAAGAGCACTCGCATCCGTTCCTTGACCAGCATTCTCGTGATCGGCGTGGCGTTGTCCGCGGCCGTGGCCTGCGGCGGGGGTGACTCGTCCGCTCCGTCCACCGAGCCTCCGGCGACCGAACCGGCGACCACCGATGTGGCCGCCACGGAAGCTCCGGCGACCGATGCACCGATGGCGGCCATCGAGCGGGTGGTGGCGCCCGAGGCGAGGACCGTGAACGATCTGCTGGCCCTCGATCGCCCGGTCGTCATCGTCCACGCCGGTGGGGACTTCGACTATCCGCACTCCACGATGTACGCCTACACCGAGGCCGCCCTCGGGGGTGCGGACGTGCTCGAGATGGACGTCATGCTCAGCGACGACGGAGTGTTGATGGTCCAACACGACAACACGGTCGACCGACTGACCAACGACACCGGACTCGTCGGTTCGTACACGGCGGCCGAACTGCAGGCCATGGACAACGCCTACTGGTTCTCCGGTGGAGTGTGGAGCGACAAGTCCCTTCCCGAGGACGCGTACGTGTTCCGCGGGGTCCGCACCGGCGATCGTCCCGCCCCCGAGGGATACACCGCCGACGACTTCGGAATCCCGACGTTCGAACAGGTGGCTCGCGCGTTCCCCGATCACGTTCTCGACGTGGAGATCAAGATTCCCGAGACGGAAACCGGTGAGGTGTTGCTCGATCGCGCGTACGCCGCGGCGGCCGAGTTGGCTCGCCTGATCGAGGAACTCGACCGGGCGGACTCGGTCATCGTGGTGTCGTTCGACGACAGCGTGCTCACCGAGTTCCGTTCGTTGATCGCCGACGTGGCCACCAGCCCCGGGCAGACCAGCCTCGTGAATTGGTATCTCGCCGGCGCCCCCTTGGATCCGCGCGACGTGGTGATGCAGGCACCTCCGGTCTACGAGGGCATCGAGGTGTTGACCGCGGATACCTTCGCCCGCGCTCACGCCGAGGGGTACGAGGTGTGGGTGTGGATGAACGATTCGTCGCAAGAGACCACCGAGTTCTATTCCGAGATCGTCGCTCGTGGCGCCGACGGACTGCTCATCGCGCGACCCACGGCCGTCCCCTGACCGGTTTCACTAGGCTCGGTCGGATGAACGTTTCCGAAGCCGTCGACAAACGCATGTCGGTTCGCAAGTTCCGACCCGACCCCGTCAGTGACGAGACGTTGCGCTCATTGCTCGCCGATGCGTCGCGGTCCCCGAGTGGTGGCAACCTGCAGCCGTGGCGCGTGTACGTGGTCAACGGTGACTCGATGACGCGTCTGCGTGAGTTCCTGCCCACGCAGCCTCCGATGGACGCCCCCGAATACGACATGTACCCCAAGGGAATGACCGAGCCCTACAAGAGCAACGTGTTTCGAATCGGTGAGATGATGTACGCCACCATCGGCGTGGCCCGCGAGGACAAGGAGGCCCGACGCGCGCAGTTCGGCCAGAACAACGATTTCTTCGGCGCGCCGGCGTCCATCTTCATGTTCCTCGACCGACAGATGAACCAGCCCCAATGGTCGGACGCGGGCATGTTCCTGCAGACGTTCATGCTGTTGGCGGTCGAGCGCGGACTGGGCACCTGCCCGCAGGAGTATTGGTCGATCCGCCACAAGGCCATCTCCACGTTCGTCGGCGCGCCCGAGAACGAGATGTTGTTCTGTGGCGTGGCGATCGGTCACGTGGACGAAACGGCCCCCATCAACACCCTGCGCTCCGAGCGGATGCCGCTCGAGCAGTGGACCACGTTCGTCTGAGTTCCAGAACTCGGTTCGTCTGAGTTCTAGACCTCGGGCGGTCGTCCGCCGGCGGGTCTGGTCTTGACGTCGAAGTGGTCCACCAGATATTGGGCGATCACCACCACGGCCACGCCGGCGAACGACGCGATGTCCGATCTCCATTGCGCCACCGACGCGTAGACGAGCGAACCGAGAACCGCGAGCAACGCCAGGGGAGTGCTGGACACCAGAACCTGTGAGGTTTGGGCCTGCAAAATGGAGACCAGCATTCCTCCACCCACGGCCGAGAGCGTGCCGATGAGAACCGTGTTGATGAAGGGAAGCCCGGCCTGTTGGGCGTACGCCACACCGATGATGGCGAACAATCCCAGGGCCAGCGCCTCGAGGAAGTCGATGACCGGGCGCACGCGTTCCACCCACCGGTGGACGAGGACGATCGTGACGATGCCACCGATCACCGTCGTGACGTACCACGGTTCGCGCAGCGACTCCGCGGGCAGGTTCCCGATGAGCAGATCGCGGATGAACCCACCGCCCAAGCCCATCAGAAGAGCGAAGACGCTGACGCCGACGATGTCCCAATGTCGACTGCGATCGGTGTACCCGCGAAGCGCACCGACCACGGCGTTCACGTAGACGGCGACCAAACCCAACCACAGCGGGGTGTTGGTGGCCAGATCCGGCACGACGATCTCGGAGAGCACGCGGCAACCTTACGATCTCGTGCCAGTGCGTCGGTGATTAGTTGACCTGACGCGTGTGTCCGGCCCAGTAGGGCTCGCGTAGTTTGAACTTCTGCAGCTTGCCGGTGGCGGTGCGGGCCAAGGCGTCGCGGAACTCCACCTTCTTCGGGCACTTGTAACCGGCCAGCTTGGTCTTGGAGTACGCGATCAACTCGTCCTCGGTCAGCGCGGAGTCGGCGGACTTCACGACCAGCGCCAACACCAGTTCGCCCCACTTCTCGTCGGGCACGCCGATGACCGCGACTTCGTTCACGTCGGGGTGGCTGAAGATGGCGTCCTCCACCTCGATGGAGGACACGTTCTCGCCGCCGGAGATGATCACGTCCTTCTTGCGGTCGCTGATGGTGATGTAGTGATCGTCGTCGAGGATTCCACCGTCACCGGTGTGGAACCATTCGACGCCGTTCGGGTCGTCGCTGGCGGCATGGATGGCGTCGGCGGTCGCCTCGGGTTGATCCCAGTAGCCCTGCATGATCACGTTGCCACGGGCGAGAACCTCTCCGTGCGGGGAGATGCGCAGCTCGACACCGAGTGCGGGAGAACCGGCGCGCGACAGCTTCTGGGCGCGTTCGGCGGGCGTCAGCGCGTCGAACTCCTGGCGCGTGCGGTTCATGGTGAGGAACGGAGACGTTTCGGTGAGCCCGTACAACTGCACGAACTCCCATCCGAGTTCGGTCTCCATGCGCTCGATGGTTCGCGTGGGCGGGGGAGCACCCGCGACCACCATGCGCACGCGATCGCGACCGGGAATCGGTCCGTCCCACGTGGCGGCGGCGTCGAGAATCGCGTTCACCACGGCGGGTGCCCCGCACAACATGGTGACCCCGTGACGCTCGATGCGGCGCAGGATCTCGGCGCCGTCCACCTTGCGCAACACGACGTGGGTGCCACCCATTCCGGTGACGGCGTAGACCATGCCCCAACCGTTGCAATGGAACTGGGGGAGCGTGTGCAGGTACACGTCGCGGTCGTTCACGCCCATCTGCCAGCCGAAGGTGGCCGAGTTCAGCCACAGGTTGCGATGGGTCAACTGCACGCCCTTGGGGCGCGCGGTGGTGCCGCTGGTGTAGTTGATGGTGGCGGTGGCGTCCTCGTCGGGGGTCCATGCTGTCGGTTCCACTCCGAATCGCATCAGCGCCTCGTCGGCCTGCTTGCCGATGACGAACTTGTGCTCGCACTCCACGGAGCTCATGGCCTCTTCCAGTTCTGGATCCACCAACAGCACTCGCGCCCCGCTGTGCTTCACGATGTACTTCACTTCCTCGGCCACCAAACGGAAGTTGACCGGAACGAGGATGCGCCCCGACCCGGACACACCGAAGAAACTGGTGAGGAGGCGTGCCGAGTTGTGCGACACCATGGCCACGCGCTCGCCCACACCGATGCCCAGTTCGTCGAGGCCCGCCGCTTGGGCGCGAGCCCGCTCGGCCATCTGTCGGTAGGTGAGGGTTCCCCAGGACTCCGCGGGTTGATCGGGTTCGTCGACCACGGCGACGCGATCGGGGTAGAGAAGTTCGGCTCGGCAGATGTGATCGATGATCGTCAAGGGCACGCGCATGGACGAAACAGTACGACGTGGGGACACATCGGTGGCCAACGGACGCACCGTTGCCGATCGCAGGGGATACCCTGACGACCAACATGACTGAACCCACCCCCAGAAAGGGTGCGCCACGGGGTCGACGCCGTCCTCCTCGCCCAGCCGGACAAGAAGAAGTTTCCGGCCCCGCGCAACCACTCACATCCATCAACGCCCTTCCGCCCGTCGAGACCCCCACCGGATTCGCTCGTCTCGGTGTTCCTCCCGAGGTGGACGCCGGTTTGGCCGCGTGCGGCTTCGCCAATCCGTTCGCCATTCAGATCGAAGCCATTCCGGTGGCGCTGCAAGGTCACGACGTGTGCGGCCGCGCCAAGACCGGCTCCGGCAAGACGCTCGCCTTCGGCGTTCCCATGTTGTCGCGCATCTCGGCCAAGGCCGAGCCCATGCGTCCTCTCGGTCTGGTGCTCGTCCCCACTCGCGAACTCGCGGTGCAGGTGGCCGAGGTCCTCGAGCCGCTGGCCCGTCACTCCGATCGACGGGTGCTGGCCGTGTACGGCGGATCCAGTCGCCACCAACAAGTGGAGACCATGGCCAAGGGCATCGAGATCGTGGTGGCCACGCCGCTTCGATTGATCGACCTCTTGAAGTCCGACGAGATCGACTTGTCCGCCGTGGAAGTGGTGGTGCTCGACGAGGCCGACCGCATGGCCGACGACGGTTTCACCCCGCAGGTCGAATGGGTGCTCCGCCGCTGCACGGGTCGCAATCAGACCATGTTGTTCTCGGCCACCCTCGACGGCGACGTCGGACATCTCATCCGTCAGTTCATGACGAACCCGGTGGAAGTGGCCATCGATGCCGCCACCGACACCGTGGGCACCATGCACCATCTGTGGTTGGCCGTCCACCACATGGACAAGGACAAGGTGGTGGCCGCCATCTCGCGCGGTGCCGGCAAGACCGTGGTGTTCTGTCAGACGAAGCGCGTGTGCGACCGCGTCACCGACAACCTCATCGCCTTGGGTATCAATGCGTCGGCCATTCACGGCGACCTGCCGCAGCCGTCACGCGAGAAGGCTCTGCGTCGTTTCGCCGAGGGGTCGCTGAGCGTTCTGGTGGCCACCGACGTGGCGGCTCGTGGTATCGACATCGACGACATCGCCGCGGTCATCCATTACGAACCGGCCAAGGACAACAAGGACTACCTGCACCGATCGGGCCGCACGGCGCGCGCGGGTCGCGACGGGTGGGCGGTCACGTTGGTGGAGTACAACCAACACACCCAGGTGACCATCCTTCAGCGCACGATGCGCATGCCCATCACCAAAGCCGTCGAGGTGTTCAGCAACAACCCCAAGTTGTCGAACCTCGCCGACTTCCTCGACGACTGATCGTCGAGGCTGCGGTCACCTCGTCAGCCAGGCGGGGCGACGTGATTCGAACGCGCTGATGGCGTCGGCGTGCGTCAGCGTGATGCCGATGTCGTCGAGGCCGTTCAGGAACCGGTGCTGGTTCTGCGGCTCCATGGGGAACGACTCCTCGATGCCCGCCGACGGAACCTCGACGCGCAGACGCTCCATGTCGACCACGATCTGCGTGGACGGGTCGGCCTCGATGGCGGCCCAGATCTTCTCGACCGTCTCGAGTGACGCCACCACGGGCACCAGTCCGTTCTTCGTGCAGTTGTTGCGGAAGATGTCGCTGAAACTGGGCGCGATCACGGCGTCGAAGCCGTACTGCTGGATCGCCCACACCGCGTGCTCGCGGCTGGAGCCCACACCGAAAGACGGCCCGGCGACCAGGATGCTGGCGCCCGCGTAACGCTGATCGTTCAACACGAAATCACGGTCGTCGCGCCACGCGCTGAACAAGCCGACCTCGAAGCCGGTGCGCTCGACGCGCTTCAACCAATCGGCGGGGATGATCTGGTCGGTGTCCACGTCGCTGCGACGCAACGGGATGCCGGTGCCGGTGAGGACTCGTACGCTCTTCATCTTCGTTCTCTTCTCGTGTCAGTTCAGATCGGACGGTGTGGCGAAACGACCCACCACGGCGGTGGCGGCGGCGACCTCGGGTGACACCAGGTGGGTGCGTCCTCCGCGACCCTGGCGTCCCTCGAAGTTGCGGTTGCTGGTGCTGGCCGCCCGCTCACCGGGGGCCAACTTGTCGGGGTTCATGGCCAGACACATGGAGCAACCGGGTTCGCGCCAGTCGGCGCCGGCGGCACGGAAGATCTCGTGCAGACCCTCGGCCTCGGCCTGCTTCTTCACCGCGTGGCTGCCGGGCACCACCATCACGCGCGGGACGGTCACGGTGCGACCGCGCAGCACCGACGCGGCGGCCCGCAGATCCTCGATGCGACTGTTGGTGCACGAACCGATGAACACCGTGTCCACCGCGACGTCGCGCATCTTCGTGCCGGGTGTGAGTCCCATGTATTCCAACGCGCGCGCGACGGTCTCGCGCGTGGTGGCGTCGGCGAAATCGTCGGGCGAGGGCACGGGCGTGTCGATTCCGGCCACCTGGCCCGGGTTGGTTCCCCACGTCACCTGGGGCACCAGGGTGGAGGCGTCGATGACGACCTCTTTGTCCCACACGGCGCCTTCATCGGTGCGCAGTTCCTTCCACGCGGCCACGGCCTCGTCCCACGCGGCACCCTGCGGTGCGTTGGGTCGGCCCTTCAGGTATTCGAAGGTGGTCTCGTCGGGAGCGATGAGTCCGGCCTTGGCGCCGGCTTCGATGCTCATGTTGCACACGGTCATGCGCCCCTCCATCGAGAGCGCGCGAATGGCCGAACCGCGGTATTCGATGACGTGGCCGATTCCGCCACCGGTGCCGATGCGACCGATGATGGCCAGCACGATGTCCTTGGCGGTGACGCCGGCGGGCAGGGTGCCGTTCACTTCGATGCTCATCCACTTCGGACGACTCTGCGGCAGGGTCTGGGTGGCCATGACGTGCTCCACCTCGCTGGTGCCGATACCGAAGGCGAGTGCTCCGAAGGCGCCGTGGGTGGCGGTGTGGCTGTCACCGCACACGATGGTCATGCCGGGAAGAGTTCGCCCCTGCTCCGGTCCGATGACATGGACGATTCCCTGCAACGGGTCACCCATGGAGAACAGCTTCACGCCGAACTCCTTGGCGTTGTCGCGCATCACTTCGACTTGGCGCGCCGAGATCGGGTCGGCGATGGGCAGGTGAATGTCGGCGGTGGGAACGTTGTGGTCCTCGGTGGCCACGGTCAGGTCCGGACGACGAATCTTGCGACCGCTCATGCGCAAGCCGTCGAAGGCCTGCGGGCTGGTGACTTCGTGGACGAGGTGCAGATCGATGTACAGCAGGTCGGGCTCGCCGGCGGCGGAGTGGACGACGTGCATGTCCCAGACCTTCTGGGGGAGTGTGGTGGGGTTGGCCATAGCGGCTCTCAGTCTCTCCCCGAAGACGGCCGACTACAACGTGCCCGCGCTCCGTGGAGCACTTTGCGGCACACCCGACGGCCATGACCGATCCCGTCCCCACATCAGCTCCCTCCTCCGACCCCGACTCTCGACCCACCTCGGGTGCCGTCGTTCTGGCTCGATGGGTCGACGACATGGTCCATCGTGAAGTGAGCGAGCCGTTCTCGTTGGCCGAGGCGCGTTTGTACGTGATCCCGACCGGCCAGAGCCAGCCGGCGTTCCTCCTCGACAGCGATGAACATCCGTATCTGCTCCTGGAACGCACGAACGATCACGTCGAGTTCTCGGCCGCCGCGTTGGTGGTCAGCGGCTGGTGTGCACCCACCGATCCGTCGGACTCCACCAGGTGGCGCCCCAGCGAGCACCCGTTGCGCCAACGCGTTCGTGTCACCGTGGCCATCGACGACCGAGGCATCGCCACGGTCATGCGCCGGGACGGAGCTCCGAACGATCCCGAGGTGATGGACGATCGGGGCGAGGGCGAGTTGCCCGACGCCCTCGAACGTTGGTGGCGCGGCGAACTCGTTTGACGTATCCCGCCGATTCGTCACCGAATTCTCACCGGGATCCCACCATGTTCGAGGTCCGAATGGGGCACGATGTCGGGATGCGAATTCCCTCGAGATCGATCGTCGTGTCGTCGATGTTCACCTTGCTGGCCGCCTGTGGCGGGGGTGGCAACACCGAAACCTCGGTGGCGGCCTCGGAGCCGGCCACCACGGTCGAATCCACGGTGGCGCAGTCGACGACCACCGAGGCCCTCGCCATCGTTCCGACGGACACCGCTCTCCCCGCGCTCGGCGAGTGCCCCACTGCAGTGTTCCCTGATCTGAGCGCCGTGGCGGGTCCGGGCGGTGACTACGCCATGCCGGTGGTGACGGTGGAATGCGTCGACGGCGAAGTGGTGGTCACCTCGAACGGAATGCCCGGATACGAGTTCGTCGAGATGACGCCGAACGGGCTTCAGGAACAGACGTGGGAATGGCGCGTTCCGTTGAGGCCGGAAGTGGCCGACCAGCCCAACAGCATCGTCGACGTGCTCGGACCACTCGGGTTCACCACCACGGGTTTGCCCATTTACGGCCCCACCGAAGGTCCGATGCCCGAACGCGAGGCGTACGGGGACCCGGTGTACAACGGTTTGCTCGACGGGTGTGGTGGTCACACCGGATTCGACGCCGATTATCACAATCACGCGTTGAACGCCGTGGCCGCCTGCAACCTCGATTCGTCCTACATCATCGGCTACGCCCTCGACGGTTTCCCCATTTACAACTCGGTCGGCTGTCTCGACTCTGAGTGCTCCGAGACCGCGGTGTTCGTGTCGGGCTACGACATGACCGGTGACCCGACCTCGTACTCGTGGAAGGCGTACACGTACGACGCCAACGGCAAAAGCAACGTTCTCGACGAGTGCAACGGTCGTATCGGGCCCGACGGCACGTACCGCTATCACGCCACCGCGGCGTTCCCGTACGTCATCGGATGTCTGCGAGGAACCGCCACCACGCAAACCGGCAACGCCGCGGCACCGATGCCTCCCATGGGAGGACCGCCGCCGAACGGCGGACCGCCACCGAACGGGTGACGCGGATCAGAACGCGGCGAAGAGGTCGACCACCAAGATGAGGTCGGTCTTCTCGGGCAGCCCGAGCTCCGTGTTGCCCTGATCGCCGAAGGCGTCCTCGTAGGGGATGTTGAGGATGCGGCGACCGCCCACCTTCATGCCCGGCAGGCCGTCGACGATTCCGGGCAATGACCCGTCGGTGACCAACGTGAAGGTGACCGGACTGGGATCGCCCCATGTGCTCACGAGTTTCTCTCCGGTGTCACCACGGAAAGCGATGATCTGAACGACGACGGTGGAACCGGCTTCGGCCTCGGCGCCGTCTCCGATCACCAGATCCTCGATCTCGAGTTTCGTCAACGAGGGTGTCTGCAAGCTGTTCAGCTCGGGCTCGTCGGCCGGGTCGATGGCCGGCACGATGGCCAACATGTCGACCACGAACGAGATCGCCGAGTTGGGCGGAATGGCGTCACCCGAACCGGCCTCTCCGTAGGCGAGCTCGGCGGGGATGTCGAGCTGGCGACGCCCGCCGGCTTTCATTCCCAACAAGCCCTGATCCCAACCCTCGATGACGGCACCCTGACCGAGGGTGACGGCGAAAGGCTCACCGTCGAAGTTGCCGTCGAATCGCGATCCGTCGGCCGACAGAACCCCGACGTAGAAGACGAACACGGTGTCGCCCTCGGCGGCGGCGTCACCTTCTCCGTCGGTGATGTCGGTGATGACCAGTTCGGTCGGGGTTTCGGCGGGCAGAACCACGTCGGGTTCTTTGCTCTCGTCGGCGGGGTCACTGGGGACCAGGGAGATCTCGGATTCCGTGACCGAGACATCGGAGGAGGAGTCGTCCTCACCGCACGCGGTCAGTGTGAGACCGGCGACGGCCAGCGAGGCGAGAAAGTGACGGACGGAGCGTTGCGACATTCCGCGAACGCTAGCGGTTCAACGGGATCCGGCGCGGGTGGCCAACCACTCGCGTTCGGATTCACCCATCGCCGTACTGGGTGGATCGTTCACGAACGGCCACAGTTCGCGGGCGATGCGCCGGTAGTTGCCCGAAGCTCCCAACTCGCCGAGGATGGCGTACAGACCGAGATTGATGCGCTGGATGAACACGAACGTCTTGGGCACGGTGGCGTATTGCGCGATGGGACTCGAGCGATCGAAGGTGTGACGCACGATGCCGCTGGCGTATTGCGGAGTCCAAGTGGTTCTCTCGTCCGCGCGCACGGGCTCGTAGAAACGTCCGAAATACGTGCCCACGTCGGATGTCTCCACCGGCGCGTCACGTTTCAACATGCCTGAGTCCTCCAGCACCTTGCGGAAGGCGGGAACATCGCTTTCGTAGGCGGCCGACTTCACCATGGCGATGAAGGTCGCCATCTCATCGTCGGTGAAGTGTTTCACCAGTCCGAAGTCGAGGAAGGTGATGCGCCCGTTCTCGTGGAAGATGTAGTTGCCCGGATGCGGGTCGCCGTTGAACTTGTGCATTCCGTACAGACTGCGGAACACGAAACGGAAGAGCGCTTCCCCGGCCAGGTCCTTTTGTTCCTGGCTCTGCTGCAACAATTGGCTCCACGACATGCCGTTCACCAACTCGGTGGTGAGAACCCGACCGCTGCTGAAGGTGGGGAACACCTGCGGGATGTGGATGAAGGGATGACCGCGGTAGTAGTCGGCGAACAGCATCTGGTTGGTCGCCTCGCGGGAGTAATCCAGTTCCTCGCGGATGCGTTCCTTCACCTCGTTCACCAGATCGCTCGGGTCGAGACCGCTGAAGCCCTGCTGCAGCAAGAAACCCAACAGGTCGGCGTTGCGCAGATCGGCGTCGATCGCTTCGTCGACGCCCGGATACTGCACCTTGACCGCGACGGCGCGCTCTTGGCCGGTCGCCGGATCGAGGATGACCGCGCGATGCACCTGGCCGATCGACGCCGCGGCGATCGGAACGGGGTCCCACTCGACGAAGAGCTCGCTCGGTGACTTGCCGAGTTCGCGCTCGATCACCCCGGCGGCCAACTCGCCCGACATCGGTGGCGCGCTCGACTGCAATTGCGACAGTGCGGAACGAAGCGGAGCAGGCAGACCCTCGTCCAGGTAGCTGGCCATCTGGCCGAGCTTCATGAGCGCACCCTTCATCTGCCCGAGACGTTCGGACACCTGGGCGGCGGTCTTCAGTTCGGTCTCCTGGTCGATCTCGATGCGACGTTCGGCGTTGGCGAAGGCCTTTCGTGCCGTGGCGCTGGCGTAGGTGAGACCCACGCGACCGCCGAGGCGCACCAGCTCGGTGTTGCGGGCCGCCATGGTTCCGCGTTTGATGGCCGAGGTGACGCGATCAGCAGCGGCGAAGTTGCGTGCCTTGACGGATCGAGCGGCGACCGCGGCGCCGACCCCGAGGGCGACGATGGGGAGCAGGCGACGGATTCTCACGTCAGGAACGTCGCTCGTTCACCGAACGGACACCGTCGATGATGAGATCGGCCATTCGCGGAGCGTGCGCCACGATCGCGTCGTGCTCACCGTCGATTCGCGAGGCGCGCGCGTCGGGGATGGCGGCGAAGAGATCCAGTTGGCGATGCACCGGGATCACCGGATCGCGCAAGGTGACCACGTGCGAGGTGGGCACGTCGATCTGGCCCACCCAGTCCAGGGCCGAGAACGAACCGATGGCGTGTCCGGCTTCCAACACCATGCGCCAGTCGTGCAGTTCGATCTGACTGATGGCCCACGGCCCCCACTTGGCCGCCTTGCGACGCAGGTACACCTTCTCGGTGATGCTGGCGCGGGTGGCTTCGGGTGTGAGGCGCGCGAGCGCGCTCATTCCGGTGAGACCGAGGAACGCCATGCGCTCGGCGCGACTGTGCGCGAAACTCGCCGCGGTCGCGCACAGCACGAGTCCGTCCACCAGTTCGCGATGGCGCTTCCACATCAACAACGCCACCGGACCACCCATGGAATAGCCGACCGGGATGACGCTCTCGATTCCGAGTTCGCTCATCAACGCGGCGGCGTCGTCGGCACAATCGGCCAGACGGAACGGCTTGCGCGTGCGAATGCCGCGGCCGTGACCACGATGGTCGAGGGCGATCACTCGATGGTGGCGACCGAGGCTCTCGTACACGGCGAACCAGTTGAGATCGGCGGTGGCGGTCCAACCGTGCAACAACAACACGGTGGAAGCACCCGGGTGCGGCGCGGGCAACTCGCGCACGAACGTGGTGCCACGGCCCGGCAGTTCGATCTCGCGACCCGGCGGAAGCGGCGGAATTCCCGGCGTGTCGAGGCCGGCGTCACTCGACGTGGGAGAGACGATGGTGCTCAGGGCAGCTCCACGCTGATGATGACGACCGACAACTGGTGCCCGTTCGGAGTGGTGTACGACACCGTCTCGTTGGTGCGGTGGCCGTTGAGTGCTTGTCCGAGAGCGGACTCCGGCGTCATGGTGGCGGCGCCCTCGTACTTCTCCTCGTGCGAGCCGAGGTAATAGGTCTCGGGCTCGTCGCCGTCGATGGAGACGGTCACCAATTTGCCGGGACCCACCAGGTCTCCGTCGTCGGTGTCGACCAATTCGTAATTCTCGAGAATCGACTCGAGATGTCGGATGCGACCTTCCATGTGACCCTGTTCGTCCTTGGCCGCGTGATAGTCGCCGTTCTCGGACAGGTCACCCAGTTCGCGGGCGCGCTCGATCTTGTCGGCCACTTCGATGCGACCCCGCGTGGTGAGGTCGTGGTGTTCCTGCTTCAGTCGCTCGAGAGCGGTCGCGGTGAGGTGATGGACCTTGGCCATGGGGCACAGGGTAACGGCGCGTCGACGACGTTGAGATGGCGGGAGGGGTCCATTTGGCAGTGGATTCGGGCTCTTCGACACGAGGGAAATGGGACTCCGATGTCCGTCCCCGTACGATGTGTCCCCATGTCAGGCTCCTCATCCTCATCGCACCGAATCGCCGTCATCGGTGGCGACGGCATCGGCCCCGAAGTCACCGTCGAGGCGCTCAAGGTCGTGCGCGCCGCCGGCGTTCGGCTGGACACCACCGACTTCGACCTCGGTGGTGCGCGCTACCTGCGCGACGGTGAGATCCTCAGCGACGAGGTGCTGAATCAACTGCGTGGTTTCGACGCCATCCTGCTGGGCGCCGTGGGCACCCCCGATGTCCCGCCCGGTGTCATCGAGCGCGGACTGCTGTTGAAGATGCGGTTCGAACTGGACCTGTACGTGAATCAGCGTCCGTTCGTGGGCACCGCGCCCGGTCACACCAAGTCGCACGACTTCATCGTCATCCGCGAGAACACCGAGGGCCCGTACGTCGGCGAGGGTGGTGTGTTGCGTCGCGGAACGAAGCACGAAGTGGCCACGCAAGGCAGCGTCAACACGCGCATGGGTGTCGAGCGCTGCGTGAGGTACGCGTTCGAGTTGGCGATGAAGCGTGAGCGCAAGCACGTCACGCTGGTGCACAAGACCAACGTGCTCACGTTCGCCGGCAATCTGTGGGAGCGCACCTTCAACGAGGTGGCCGCCGAGTTCCCGCAGGTGTCCACCGCGTACAACCACGTCGACGCCGCGTGCATCTACTTCGTTCAGGATCCGCATCGCTACGACGTGATCGTCACCGACAACTTGTTCGGCGACATCCTCACCGACCTCGGAGGCGCGGTGTCGGGCGGAATCGGACTCGCCTCGTCGGCGAATCTCAACCCGGCCCGCACCGGCCCCAGCATGTTCGAGCCGGTTCACGGCTCGGCGCCCGACATCGTCGGAACGGGTAAGGCGAACCCCACGGCGGCCATCTTGTCGGCTGCTTTGATGCTCGATTTCCTCGGTGAGACGACCGCCGCCGATCGTGTTCGCGCGGCCTGCGCCGAATCCGTGTCGGGTTCGACGACGCAGATCGCCGACACCATCGCGGCCCGACTGGCCTGAAAACTTCGGGTCCATCCGGCGAGTCCACCAACTAATCTGACGACACGAATTCGAACGGAGAGCCATGCCCACCTTGATCCCCACCCCGAAAATCTGGATGAACGGCCAGCTGGTCGACTGGGACAAGGCACAGGTGCACGTGCTCACGCACACGCTCCACTACGGCACCGGCGTCTTCGAGGGCATTCGCGCCTACGAAACGTCGAAGGGCACGGCGGTGTTCCGGCTCACCGAGCACATCGAGCGTTTGTTCCGCAGCGCCCACATCCTGGGCATGGAGATTCCGTACACGGTGGACGAACTGATCCAGGCCACCAAGGACACCGTGGCGTCCACGGGTCTGGCGTCGTGCTACGTGCGTCCGCTGGCGTACTACGGATACGGCGAGATGGGTCTCAACACCTTGCCCTGCAAGGTCGACGTGGCCATCGCGTGCTGGCCGTGGGGCGCGTACTTGGGAGACGACGCGCTCACCAAGGGCGTGCGCATGAAGATCTCGTCCTGGACCCGTCACGATCACAACACCATGCCGCCGGCCGCCAAGACCGTGGGCAACTACGTGAACTCGTCGCTGGCCAAGGTGGAGGCCCTCAAGGCCGGGTACGACGAGGCCATCATGTTGGCCCCGAACGGATTGGTCGCCGAGTGCACCGGTGAGAACATCTTCTGCTCGCGCAACGGCGTGGTGCTGACGCCGCCGTTGTCGGCCGGCGCGCTCGAGGGCATCACCCAGAACTCGGTGATGGAGATCGGCCGTGACCTGGGCATCGACATCCGCGTCGACAACATCGCGCGCAGCGATCTGTACATCGCCGACGAGATCTTCGTGTGCGGAACCGCCGCCGAGGTGAGCGCCGTGAACTCGGTGGATGATCGTTCGGTGCCGGCCCCCGGCCCGGCCACCACCGCGATCGGTCAGATGTACGCGCGCGTGGTGCGGGGTCAAGAGGCCAAGTACTCGCACTGGTGCGAACTGGTCAAGTAACCCATCAACGTCGCGTCGCTTCGCGATCTGGGTATCCGAAGTGCTCGAAAACGGGCACTTCGGATACCCGGATCGCGAATTAGTTGGTCGCGTTGCGGCGACGGGCCGCCATGCCGGCCAAGCATTCGAAGGCCAGTCGGTGCGCCACGTTCACGGTGAGCTCGCTCACGTCGTAGGCCGGCGCCACTTCCACGATGTCGACGCCCACCACGTCGTGTTCCACGCACAACGTGCGCACCATGCGCAACAGATCGGACGACAAGATGCCACCCGGTTCGGGCGTGCCGGTGCCCGGGGCGAAAGCCGGGTCCAGGCTGTCGACGTCGATCGAGATGTACAGGTGATCGGCCGAGGCCAGAGCCTCGCGCACCGCGTCGTCCATGACCACTTTGAAGCCACGGTTCCAGATCTCGTCCATGGTGTGCCACCGCATGCCCTGTTCGCCCATCCAGTCGAACACTTCCTTCGGCGGCCAGTAACCGCGCAGCCCGACCTGCACGAAGTTGGGTCCGGGTATGGCACCCGACTCGATCAGTCGGCGCATCGGTGTGCCGTGACTGGCGAGGTTGCCGTCGATGATGTTGGCGGTGTCGGCGTGAGCGTCGAAATGCACCATGCCCACCTTGCCGAATCCCTTCACCTCGGCCACCGCGGTGGCGGCCGGCCAGGTGATGCTGTGATCGCCGCCGAGGATGATGGGAACGATTCCGCGCCCCGCCACTTCCTTCACGCGGGCCTTGATGTTCGCGTGACTGGTGGCGGTGTCGGCGTGGGGGCAATACGCGTCGCCGAAGTCGACCACTTCGAGCCAGTCGAAGATCTCGATGCCCAAATCCATGTGGTAGGTGCCGGGTTCGTACGCCTGTGAACGAATGGCTCGCGGGCCGAAGCGGGCGCCGGGTCGATTCGTGGTGGCGATGTCGAAGGGAGCACCGACGATGGCCACGTGTGGCTTCCACTCGTCGAGCATTTCGGGATCGGGAAGAAACGGCCGTTGACCGAAGGTGGACAAACCCCCGAACACGTAACCGAGTTCCAATTGCTCGCGCATGCCGGGGGAGAGGTCACGCTGGGGGTCGCTCATGCGCGCACCCTACCGACGTGCGCGAGATCGAACATCGGGTCGAAACGCAAGAGAGCCCCGAGGGTGCTGCCGGTTTCCCAGCGCTCCGCTCGGGGCGTCTCCCGTTCGAGAATCCACCAGTACGCGATCTCCGGTTGTTACCCTTCGTTCGCTCACTTGATTCGCCCGTCGGAGTTGCCCCCGGCGGGCGAATTGCCATTTCCGGCCCCGACGCATGGTTGCCCTGTCGCCGATTCCGGACCTCCCCGTCGGTTTCCCGTCGGATCGGAGTGGACTCTCTCCCGAGGCGCCGACTCATCGAATTGCGGTGGTGGTTCCGAGTTTCCCCAGTGCCACCTCCGTCGAGACTCGCGTGGTCGTCGCCGTGGTGAACCCACTATGCCCGCCACGTTTCCGCAGGTCAAGGGGTATTTTTGTACCCACAGGGTTATCCCCCGACTTTCTCACTTGTGCACAAGGAAGGCCGGATTATGCACCGTCCATCCACAGTGATGTCCACAGAAAACGGACCCGTCAACGGCCTCCACGTTGACGCACGAGCCTCGAACCGGTTGACTGACGAGCGATGAACGTCGTGACCGCACCCCGCATCGCAACCGCCGTTGCGTCGATCATCATTATTCGATAGCGCACGGGCTCGTTCTCGTGCGCAGTCAGCCGCCTCCAGGGCGGCTTTTCTGTTTCTCGGGAACGACTCACGGCACCACTCACAGCACGACGAAACACGACACGACGAAGAAGTGACGGAACCAACATGAGCAACATGATCGAAGTATTCGACACCACACTGCGCGACGGATTGCAGGTGGAGGGCGTCTCCGCGTCGGTGGAGGACAAGCTGCGCATCGCCGAGCAGTTGGACTTTCTCGGCGTGCACTTCATCGAAGGTGGATGGCCGGGCGCGAACCCGAAGGACATCGAGTTCTTCGCGCGCGCGGCGAAGGAACTGAAACTCACCTCCAGCACGCTCGTGGCGTTCGGTTCCACGCGTCGCCCCAAGGGCAAGGTCGACGACGACGCCACGTTGCGTCACCTCATCGACGCCGGCACCAGCGCGGTGTGCATCGTGGCCAAGAGTTGGGACTACCACGTGCTGAACGCCTTGCAGACCACGCTCGACGAGGGCGTGGCGATGATCGCCGATTCCGTGGAGTACCTGCACGGCCACGGTCGCCGCGTGCTGGTGGACATGGAGCACTTCTTCGACGGCTTCAAGCGCAACGAGGAGTTCGCTCTGCGTGCGTTGGAGGCCGCCGTCGTGAAGGGCGCCAGTCATCTGGTGTTGTGCGACACCAACGGGGGAAGTCTGCCCCACGAGGTGCAAGAGATCGTCGCGTCGGTGAAGCGTCACGTGGGTGACGACGTCGTCATCGGGATCCATTGTCACGACGACACCGGATGCGCCGTGGCCAACAGCATGGCCGCCGTGCTCAGCGGTGCGCGTCACGTGCAGGGAACACTGAACGGTCTGGGCGAGCGCACGGGCAACACGAACCTCACCACCGTCATCCCGAACCTGCAGTTGAAGTTGGGGTACGAGTGCCTGCCCGAGGGTCGCCTCGAGCGCATCACGGCCGTCAGCAACCACGTGGCCGAGGTGTTGAACCGCCCTCTCAACCCGCAGGCCCCCTACGTGGGCTCGGGGGCGTTCGCACACAAGGCCGGTCTGCACGTGAGCGCCATCGCGCGAGCGAAGGACGCCTACGAACATGTCGATCCCGAACTGGTGGGCAACGGCACGCGCTTCGTGGTCAGCGAGATGGCCGGCAAGGCCACCATCGCCATCAAGGCCGAGGAACTCGGTCTGGCCATGGACGGTCCGGCGGTCAATCAGGTGATCGACGACCTGAAGCGTCTCGAGCACGAGGGCTACCACTTCGAGGCCGCCGACGCGTCGCTCGAGTTGCTCATGCGCCGTGCCACGGGCTGGGAACAGCCGTACTTCCGTGTCGAGAGCATGCGGGTGATCACGGACGAGTCCGCCACCGGTTCGTTCACCACCGAAGCCACGGTGAAGGTGTGGGTCGGACCCGAGGGCTCGGCCACCCGCCACGTTCACACCGCCGAGGGCAACGGACCCGTGAACGCCATCGACACCGCGCTGCGGGCCGCGGTCTCGCAGGCTCATCCGAGCGTCGACCGCATCCACCTGACCGACTACAAGGTGCGCATCCTCGACGGTGGTTCGGCCACGGGTGCCGTCACCCGCGTTCTGATCGACGCCACCGACGGTGAGCGTTCGTGGACGACCATCGGCGTCAGCCCGAACATCATCGAAGCTTCCTGGCGGGCCCTGGAGGAATCGTTGGTGTACGGACTCCTGCACGCCGACGCCTGAGCGAATACGGTAGAGACGATGTCCGCACCCAAGTTCGCCCCCACCCCGGTCCTCGACGAGGTCCGCACGTATTCGTCACCCGAGGTCGCTCCGGCGGCATGGGTGAACGATCGCCCCACCGACATCGAGGGTTTCCAACCCGCCGGCGAGCGTTTGGGGTACCAAGGGCCGGATCAGGGGTACGGGTTGATGCTGGCCAATCGCCTTCGGCATCGCTTGCATCTCGTCGGCGGACCTTCAGTCGAGGACGCCGTTCGTGGTTGTCTGAACATTGCCCTGCGTCGCGCCTCGCTGTTCGGACGCGCGCCGGTGGTGCACGATCTCACGATCGCTTTCACGATGTGGGGCTTCTTCGACGCGAACCCGCCCCACGATTTGGTGGCGCGTCGAGCCGAATTGTTCGACGGAGTGGGCAACGTGCATCACTACAAGGAAGGTCGCGCCATTGCCGACCTGGTGCCCGAAGCGACGTTGCGCATGACGCCGGCCGCGGTGGCCGCCGCGACTCCGGTCGCATGGCGCACGCTGACCGGCGCCTGAGATCTCATCGTCGCGTTCCGCGTCGTAACCTGACGGCGTGACCGACTACCGCGCCCCCCTCGCCGACATCGACTTCGTCCTCAACCGCGTGTGCGGACTCGACCGGATCCTCGAACTACCCGGTTACCTCGATGTCGACTCGTCGGTGGTGCGGGACCTGTTGGAGGAAGCCGCGCGGTTCATGGAGGAAAAGATCGCTCCGTTGAACAAGGTGGGCGACACGTTCGGTGTGCGATTGAACCCCGACCACTCGGTGACCACGGCACCCGGATTCGCCGATGCGTACCAGCACTACGTGTTGGCCGGTTGGGGTGCGGTTCCGTTCGAGACCGGATTCGGTGGCGGCGGGTTCCCGTGGGTGGTGGGCATCGCTCTGCAGGAAATTCTCACCGCATCGAACATGGCCTTCTCCATGTGCCCGTTGCTCACGCAAGGAGCCATCGACGCGATCCTTCATCACGGGAGTGAATCGCAGAAGATGACCTATCTGCCCAAGATGATCACCGGCGAATGGTCGGGAACCATGAACCTCACCGAGCCCGACGCGGGAAGTGACGTGGGGGCGGTGCGGACCAAGGCCGTGAAGAACGCCGACGGTTCGTACCGAATCTCGGGCACCAAGATCTACATCTCGTTCGGCGAGCACGACATGGCCGACAACATCGTTCACCTCGTTCTGGCCCGCACCCCCGACGCCCCCGCGGGCACCAAGGGCATCTCGTGTTTCATCGTGCCCAAGTACATCGTGAACAACGACGGTTCGCTCGGCCGCAAGAACGACATCACGTGCGTGTCGGTCGAGCACAAGTTGGGCATTCACGCCAGCCCCACCTGTGTCCTGTCGTTCGGCGACAACGGTGGCGCCACCGGCTACCTCATCGGTGAGGAAAACCGGGGAATGCAGTACATGTTCACCATGATGAATCAGGCCCGTCTGTCGGTGGGTCTGCAGGGTCTCTCGTTGGGTGATCGTGCGTACCAGCAGGCGTTGCAATACGCCAAGGATCGCCGTCAGGGTCGCGCACCGGGTGCACCGGCGGGCGAGTCCTCACCGATCATCGACCACCCCGACGTGAAGCGCATGCTCATGACGATCAAGACCACCTGTGAAGCGCTACGTCGACTGACGTATTGGAACGCCGCGTGTCTCGACGTGGCCAAGCATCACCCCGATGCGAGCGAGCGCGAGTTCGCCGCCGATCTGGCCGCGCTCCTCACGCCGATGTCCAAGGGTTGGGGCACCGACATGGCCGTCGAGCTGACGGGCATCGCCGTTCAGATCCACGGCGGCATGGGATTCGTCGAGGAGACCGGTGTGGCCCAGCACTACCGCGACGCCCGCATCACCACCATCTACGAGGGCACGAACGGCATCCAGGCCATCGACCTGGTGGGTCGCAAGTTGGGGATGCAGGGTGGCGCGGTGGTCAAGCGTCATCTGGACTCGATCGACTCCCTGATCACCAAGTTGGATGGTCGTCCCCAGATGTCGGGCATTCGTGCCGCGTTGACCAAGACGTTGGCGGCCACCCGAGAGGCCACCGATTGGTTGGCCCAGCACGGCGGCAATCAGCTGGATCTTCTGTCGGGGGCCACTCCGTACCTGCGCCTCATCAGTGTCCTCACGGGTGGTTATCTGCTCGCCGAGTCGGCGGTGATCGCCAGTGACAGCGGGCTCGACGACACGGTGGTGACCGAACGGTTGACGTCGGCGCGATTCTTCTGCGAGCAGTTGATGCCGGTCGCCGACGGCTTGGTTCCGTCGATCACGGGTGATTCCGAACTGTTGATGTCGTCGATCTGATCGTCAGGCGTGGCGCCTGATCGTTTCGTCCACGGCATA
>JAJTEQ010000082.1 GCA_021298195.1 Ilumatobacteraceae bacterium | reverse complement strand
AGTCGATACCGCTTGTCGGCTGTGCCTGATGAACCCATGTTTCCCTCCGTGGTGACGACCAGTCGAAGGCTACAATCTGACGGACCGTCAGATTCCATCGCGGTCGGAATACATCCACGTCGCGATCCAACTCAAGGGGCCCAAAGCATGCTCGACATCGTTATCCGCGCAGGCACCGTCATCGACGGCACGGGCGCACCGGCCCGTCGGGCCGACGTCGGCATCAAGGACGGCCGAGTGGT
This sequence comes from Ilumatobacteraceae bacterium, assembly GCA_021298195.1. GTDB lineage: Bacteria > Actinomycetota > Acidimicrobiia > Acidimicrobiales > Ilumatobacteraceae > Casp-actino8. Next base: position 5,583 of record JAJTEQ010000082.1, on the reverse strand, counting down.
GGCCGTCGGCGTGGTGGAGGATTCGGCGGCCGAGGTCATCGACGCCACTGGCATGTACGTGACCCCGGGCTTCATCGATCCGCACACGCACTACGACGCCCAGTTGTTGTGGGACCCGACCGCCAGCCCGTCCAGCGTGCACGGAGTGACCACTGTCGTGGGTGGCAACTGCGGATTCACGTTGGCCCCGCTGTTGCCCGGTGACGCGGATTACTTGCGCAAGATGATGGCCAAGGTGGAGGGCATGCCGTTGGCGGCGCTCGAGAACGGCACGGACTGGTCGTGGGAGACTTTCTCGGACTATCTCGGACGACTCGAGGGCAACATCGCGGTGAACGCCGGTTTCCTGGTGGGACACTGCGCGATTCGTCGCTACGTCATGGGCGGCGAGGCGGTCGGTGCCGCGGCCGACGCGGATCAGATCGCGGCCATGCGCGCCGAGTTGGCGCGCGCGATCGAAGCGGGTGCGTTGGGATTCTCGTTCACGAACAGCACGTCGCACAGCGACGGCGACGGTGAGCCGGTGGCCAGCCGGTGGGCGACCCACGACGAATTGATCGCGTTGTGCGAGGAGGTCGGACAGCACGAGGGCACCACCTTGGAAGGAATCGTCCCCGGTTGTCTCGATCGCTTCGCCGACGACGAGATCGAGTTGCTGGGGCGCATGAGTGCGGCGGCCAACCGCCCGATGAACTGGAACGTGCTCACCGTTGATTCGCGCGAACCCGATCGTGTTCCGCGGCAGATCTCGGCCTACGACCGTTCCGTGGAATTGGGCGGCCGGGTGGTGGCGCTCACCATGCCGGTGCAGGTTCCGATGAACATGAGCTTCCTGAACTTCTGCGGTCTGTGGCTGTTGCCCGGCTGGCAGAAGATCCTCGGAGTGCCGGTGGCCGAGCGGATCGCGCGACTGCAGGACGCGGACACGCGGGTGATGTTGCTGGAGAACAGTCTGTCGCAGGCGGCCGGAGTGTTCCGCCGGCTGGCCGACTGGGGTGACTACGTGATCGGTGACACGTATTCGGAGGCGAACCGGGGACTGAAGGGCCGTGTGGTGCGTGACATCGCCAACGAGCGCGGACGCAGTTGCTTCGGAACGTTGCTCGACATCGTGATCGCCGACGAACTGCAGACCGTGCTGTGGCCGACTCCGCAGGACGACGACGCCGAATCGTGGCGGATGCGCGCGGAGCTGTGGCAGGACGAGCGGGCGATCATCGGCGGTTCGGACGCGGGCGCGCACCTCGACCGCATGTGCGGCGCGCCGTACCCCACGCGTTGGCTGTCGGACTGCATCCGCGGGCGCCAGTTGGTGCCGGTGGAGCACGCTGTGAAGATGATGACGTCGGCCCCGGCGCGCCTGTTCGGGTTCACCGATCGCGGCGAGTTGCGCGAGGGTGCTTTTGCCGACCTGGTGGTGTTCGACCCGGCGGCGGTGGGGTCCGAGGACGCGGCGTTGGTGACGGATCTGCCGGGTGATTCGTCGCGATTGACGGCCGGGTCGTTCGGCGTGAAGCGCGTGCTGGTGAATGGCGTGGTGATCGTGGAAGATGGAGTGGCGAACGGACGGGTGCCGGGAACGGTGCTGAAGTCCGGCCGCGACACCTACACCGTCCCCGCCCGCTAACCACTTTGCGACAATTTGTCGCTTTGTGTACACGAGCCATGTACACAAAGCGACAAATTGTCGCAGTTTGGTATCTAGGCGGCGGCGGGTGAGGATGCGATGCGGTGTTCGACGACGGTCATGATCGTGGCCACGGTTGCTCGAAGGTCATTGCGCACATCGTCCGTGGTGGGACGCAACACCATCCAGCCCTCGGCAGCGGCAAGCAGATCGCGGTGTTTGTCGCGGTGAATCGCCACGATCGTGTCGTGTAGTTCTCCGTCCAGTTCGAGGCCCAGACGTAGCGCTGGTAATGCGGCATCGAGATGGATCACGTTTCCGCGAGCCAAACGAAGTGGGAACTGCGGTACCCAATCGAGGCCGGTGACCCGGAGCGCATCCATCAGGACGATCTCGTCGTGGCTCATCGCGGGCGGAATGCTCATGACTCGCTCCATCACGACGTGGCGGAAGCGGGCCGAACCGTCGCGGCCCATCCGGGTGATCGCCGATCCGAACCTGTTGAGTTGCTCCATCGTGACCAGTTTGCGATTCAATGCATCTTCCAGAACCGATCGCAGGATTCGATCGTCGAGCTCACCGGAGATCTCGAAGAGTGTCTGCGCGGGAGAGCTGACCCGACCTCCGGAGAGCGTTTCGACGATGTCGGGACTCTCGAACCGGGTGCGTCGGATTCGCATGTTCGCGACGCGGGGGAGCGTGGTCCCTTGAACCGTCATCTGGATGCGGTCCCGCGGGATGCGGCGAAGGCCCCAGTAGGCGGCCGCGGTGGTTCCCGAAACCCATCCGTGAGGGAGTGCCAGAGATGCAGCGAGTACCTCCGCTTCCATGTCGAGATGTGCCTCTCCGAGGGCGAAGATGGATCCGCGATAGATGCAGCGCAGGACGCCTTCGCGAGCCAGTCGACTCGCTGTTCGCCGATTGATGCCGATGGAGGCCAGGTCCTCGATGGTGATGATTCCGCGTCGCCGTTCGGCGAGATTGATGATGTTTGCTGCATCGCTCCACATGGCCGTTCAGCAAAGCACCGCCCTGTGGCACCGAATTACCAAAATGCGACAAATTGTCGCTTTGTGTACACGAGCCATGTACACAAAGCGACAATTTGTCGCAGGAATGGAGGAGGGGCCGGGGGGATTGCTCCCACCCGACCCCTCTGGTCCAACGCACGGTTCGGTCATCCCGTCCCGCGCACGGTTCGGTCGAGCCGAACCGACGTATCGACGCGTCAGTCCGCGATCGGCGTCCAATCGCTGGTGATCACACCGCAGTTCACCGGAGCCGCACAGCCGTTGTACAGGCCGTTGGCGTCGGGGGCGGTCTGAGCGTTGGCCGCGGTCACCTTCACCACGTGCACGGCATTGGCCGCGAACGGCTTGCCGGGGGCGAAGGTTCCGGTGCCACCACCGATGAGAGCCAACGGAACGTCACCCAGGCCGAGGATGGCCTCGATGAACGACGCCCGCGTCGGATTCACGCCAGCAGCTTCCAGACCCAACTTGATGATGTTGGAGATGGAGCATTCCTGCGGCGTGTAGTCCGAGTTGAGCACGGTGCCCGCGGTGTCGGTCAACTGACGACCGGCCGGAACGCCAGGGTTCGACGGTCCGCCGTAGTACTCGGTGAAGTTCTCGTCGAAGTTGGCGCGGCAGGCCGCCTCGAAGTCGCTGTCGGGGCGGATGGACGTGCCATCGGTCGAGTGGTCGAAAGCCGTGGTGCACGAACTACCCACCGCGGTGGCCGCACGGTCGGCGCTGAGGCCGAACGGCGAGCAACCCGACGACGACACGTCGAGCAGGGTGAAGGACAGGTCGGCCTCAGCGGCCTTGGTCCAGAAGCCGGTGTTCTCCGTGAACGGCGTGGCCACGAGCACGTGAACCGCACCTTCGGCGACGAAGTTGCCCACGGCAACGGCGCCCTCTTCGTTGATGGCGGCGTTGTCGCCCGAGACCGAGTTCAGTTCGGCGCGGGTCACCACGAAGCCGGCCTCTTCGAGGGCGGCCTGAGCGGCGTCACCGGCGGCGGTGCCACCGGGGGTGTTGTTCGACATGATGCCCACGGTCGAACCAGCGGCGGCATCGGTGTTCTCGATCCACTGCTTGGCGCCGGCGGCGGCCATCACTTCGGTCGGCGGCACGAGCGAGATCGCCAGACCGGTGGCCAGTTCGGCCTCAGTCATCACGTCGCCGTACAGGATCGGCACTCCACCTTCGTAGATGCAGTCACGGGCGATCGACGACAGACCGGTTCCGTTCACCATGGCGAACAGTTCGTTGTCGATGGTCGCCTCGGCGCACAGCGCGTCGAAGGAGGTCTGGTCGAGCGGGTTCCACACGAGGCGGACCAGTTCGATTGTGCGTCCGTTGATTCCGCCGGCCTCGTTGATGTCGTCGGCGAAGACCTTCCAGCGGTCGAACAGGTGGTCGGTGGTCAGGGTCTCGGGCACGACGCCCGGCATGACCGCACGAACGGCTTCGAGGTCGGCGACCGCGACACCGATACTGATGGTGGTCTCGGTGACTCCGACGTCGGAAGCCGTGGGCTCCTCGGCGGGAGCATCGGTGGAGGGCGCCTCACTGGTAGGTGCCTCACTGGTGGGCGCCTCGGTGGTGTCGCCGCCGTCATCGCCGCCACAGGCAGCGAGGATGAGCGAGGCACCAGCGAACAGCGCGACCGCAATGCGTGACTGTCTCTTCATTGTGTGTTTCCCCCTCTAGGAACATGGACCCCGCCGGGAGCGGGACCCAAGGGGGCAGGGTAGCACACGGGGCATTGATTTCTGACGGAGCGTCAGAAATTTCTGACGCTCCGTCAGATCCACCAAAACGACTACTGTTGGTCGTCGGGTAGGGAGCGCTTCGGCTCGTGTAGGGGGATCGATGCAAGACCAAGAACGGTCGGGTCAAGAACGTCCAAGTCAGGAACGCACGTCGGCGAGCGCCGCGGCCGCGCTGACCGCGTCGATCGTCGTCGACGAGGAACTTCGCCATGAAGTTCGTGACGAGGTGGACGAGGCGGCTCTCGGCGGTTTCGTCGGGTCGGGCGAGACGCAGATGTCGTTGCGAGCCGGCTTCAAGGCCGGGGGCATCAGCGTGGCTCTCGTGCTGTTGCTCTTCACGATCCTCGAGGAGTTCGACCGTGTCGCCATGCAGGTGCTGGGGCCGGACATTCAAGAGACGCTCGGAGTCTCCGACACCGTGCTGCTCGGTCTGCAGAGTTTCGGTGGTGTCGTTCTGGTGTTGGCCACCTTGCCGTTCGCCTGGTTGGCCGACCGCTACTCGCGGGTTCGAGTTCTCAGCGGCGCCTCGTCGCTGTGGTTGTTGTTCGTCGGGTTCACCGGCGCCGTGGTCAACCCGTTCCTGATGGGTGTCGCGCGCGCCGGATCCGGTTTCGGAGCGTCGGCCCGAATCCCCATCGGACCGTCTCTCGTCGCCGACCAATACCCGCTCGCGATTCGCACGCGCATCTTCGCGATCGAAGCGTTGGGCCGACCTCTCGGTCAGGTGCTCGGTCCCTTGTTCGCGGGCGCTGTCGTGGTGGCCGCCGGCGATGACGCCGGAGATTGGCGGGTGGTCTTCTTCGCGCTGCTGATCCCGGCGGGTCTGTCGGTGCTGTGGTCGTTGTCGCTGAAGGAGCCCGTGCGGGGTCAGCAGGAACAAGAAGCCGTTCTGGGAGCGGCGATGACGAGTTCGCAGGCCGAGCCCCCCGTGCGTTTGTCGGCGGCGTTCCAGCGTCTGAAGAAAGTGCGCACCTTCTATTTCCTGGTGGTCGGCATCGGTGTGTTGGGCTTCGCGCTGGTCGCGGTGCCGAGTGCGTTCAACCTGCTGCTCGAGGACGCGTACGGCTACAGCGCGTTCAAGCGCGGTTGGCTGGGAGCGGTCACGTGGTCCGGCGCGCTCATCGGCATTCCGCTCGCCGGACGCTTCGGGGATCGGTTGTTCCGCAAGAACCCGGCG
>JAJTEQ010000031.1 GCA_021298195.1 Ilumatobacteraceae bacterium | reverse complement strand
ACGCGTTGCGGGCCGCCGGACGGTTCAACGTGATGGTGGCGATACGTTCGCTGACCTCCAGCAGAACCACGCTGTCGTTGTCGGTGAGAAGAGTCATGCTCGTTCGCTTTCGTCGGAGGTTTCGTCGTTGTCGTTGCGTCGATGTCGATGTCAGTCGGCGGGTAGGAATGTGTACTGCACGTCGCCCATCTTGACGAGCATGGCGGCCACCCAGCCGCCGAGGGCCCCGAAGTGGTCGTCGAGCAACGAGCTGGCCCCGTCGGCCAACGATTCCTCGGACAGTTCGTACAGACCCTCGTAGGTGACCTCCACCGCGTGTTCGACGAGTTCCTCGTCGTCCAGATGAGTGGTCTCGAGGGTGAGACCCGCGCGCTCGAGTCGCCCATCTCCGATGAGGGGGCTGAGTTGTGGGAGAAATGACCGCACCAGTTCGAGGTCCGGTTGATCCTTGATGCGTTGGATGCGCAACACCACTTCCATCTCGATCGATGGTTGCTGGTCGAGTTTCTCGTCGACGTACCAACGTCGGTACGCGGTCTGGCTCCACGACGGCCAGTCGAAGGTGACGTGGGCGACCACGCGAGGCGGGAGTCCCTCACCCGGAAGCCCGTAGCTGGTTTCCCAGGTGATGTCGCCCAACATCACGTCGACCTGGAAGTGCTCTTCGAACGCTTGACGCTCGAGAAAGGCGCGTTCGAAAGCGTCGCGAAGCGCGCTGATGACGTCGGTGAACACGTGGTCGATCATCGATCCCGACGCTACTTGCTGGTTCGCGCGGGAATTCCCTCAGGAACGGACGTAGATCCAGTCGGTGCCGCCGAATCCGTTCAGCATCACCAGTCGATTCCGTGGTCCCTTGGTGTCGGCGTCACCGGATTCGTATCCGGCGTCGCCGTTCCACATCATCACGTCCTGTCCGTCGGTGGTGCGGCCGGGACGGGTGACGTACGCGGGGGGATTCGAACGCCCGCGACGGATGGTGTGGTGGTCGCCCGCTTCGTGGAGTTCGTGAAGAGTGACGATGGTGGGCGGAGCCATCGGTAGCTCGGCGGCCAGTGCCCGATCGGGAGCCATCCAGCGGTAGTCGACGATCTCGTGGTTGTCGATGGTGATGTCGCCGTCGTCGTGGGCGGCCACGAAGAACCAGGTCGTGAAGCGGGCCGGCGCCGACATCGGGGGCGTCCAGTGACTCCACGGAGCCAGGGTCGCGCGGTCGACCCGGGCCGAGACCTCCTCGTGGGCCTCCCGGACGGCGGCCGACATGGCCCGCGAATAGTCGTCGGGGCCCTCGTCGGCGTCGTCCACGCGTCCGCCGGGGAACACCCACATGCCGGCGAAGGCGCCCACGTCGCTGCGGCGCAATAACAACACCTCCAAACCACAGGGTGATCGTTCGGCGATTCTCGTGAGGATCACCGTGGCTGCCGGGCGACTCTTGCGGGCCTTCTGCGCGGCCTCGTCGCTCTCAGCATTCGCCATGCACCAACACTAGGCACGGCCGCAACGTCTGCGAGAATGCTCCGGTGACCGAATCGAACAGTCCTCTCGTCCTTCTCGACGTGGCCGATGGTGTGGCCACCATCACCTTGAACAATCCCGCCGAGCGCAACACGCTCACCGCCCCGTTGGTGGCCGAGATCGTGGCGGTCATGGATCGCGTGGAATCCGATTCGGCGATCGGGGCCATCGTGGTCACCGGCACCGCGCCCGCCTTCTGCGCCGGTGCGAATCTGGGCAACCTACAAACCAGCACGGCCGAGAGTTTGGGCAACATATACGAAGGCTTCCTGCGCATCGCGCGCAGTGAACTACCCACCATCGCCGCGGTGAACGGTGCGGCGGTCGGTGCCGGCATGAATCTCGCGCTCGGCTGCGACGTTCGCATCGCGGCGCGACGCGCTCGCTTCGACACCCGGTTCCTGCAGATCGGCATCCATCCCGGAGGCGGACACACCTGGATGTTGAGACGGATCGCCGGACCGCAGACCACGATGGCCACCGTGATCTTCGGTGAAGTGGTCGATGGCACCGAAGCCGAACGACTCGGCATCGTGCATCGTTGCGTGGAGGACGACCAGATGCTGAACGTGGCCCACGAGATGGCGGCCCGTGCCGCGGCCGCTCCGCGCGAGTTGGTGATCGAAACGAAAAAGACCATCAAGGCGATGGCCGACGTGAGCGAGCACCCCGACGCCGTGGCCCGCGAACTGACACCACAGTTGTGGAGCACCCGCCAACCGTTCTTCGAGGAGCGCATCAAGGCCCTGCAGTCGCAGATTTCGTCGAAGAAGTCCTGATCGGAAACCCACTTCCGTACCGCTAAACCGCCCTTGCAATTCCGCGAAAGTGTTGTACCTTTCGCTCAGGGGGAGTTCAACGGAACCAGAGGAGGGACCGATGAGCAAGCGCCATCGAAGCCAGGAAGCGGTACCGCTACCGAGAGCCGAGTTGCGGGCCCACGCCCACGGCGAACGTCACCGGGTGAAGAGTGAGTTGCACGAACTCGCCGACCTGGTGAGTCACGGACTCGAGCCCGACGATGCCGACGAGCCCGGCACCGAGTGGAAACCCGCGCATCATCATGACGCGGAACGAGCGGTCAAGAAACTCGACCATGGTCGCAAACTGAGGCATTGGAAGGTCAAGGAGTGGAAGCGTCGCACCGTGGTGCGTCGACAAAAAGCCGCCGCGTACCGCAACTGGGCCCAGTCGGCCTGATCACAACCACGCGGCCGCGAGTTCGTCGCGGCGCGCGGTCCATTCCTCGGAGGTGAATCCGTAACGCACGTGGTCCTCCCACGTGCCGTTGATCTCGAGGAAGCGCTCGGCGGTGCCCTCGTTGCGTAGCCCCAACTTGGCCACCACCCGGTGCGAGTTCGCGTTGCGGGGCACGATGCAGATCTCGAGTCGATGCAAGCCCAATTCCTCGAACGCGTATCGACTCAACACGACGACGGCCTCCGACGTGTAGGAATGTCCGGCTCGTGCTTGGTCGATCCAGTAACCGACGGAGCCGCCCATCATCGCCCCGCGCACGACGTTGTTGAGATTGACCTCTCCGGCAAAGGCGTTGTCGACGAACATGCCGAAGGCGTAGGCGGTGCCGGACTGACGCTCGCGATCGCGCAACGCGCAACGGGCCGAGAAAGCCTCGCGATCGGTGCTGGGGTCGGGGGAGTTCACGGGTCGGGACGGCTCCCAGACGGTGAGCCATTCGTGGTTCCGTCGACGCACCTCGGACCAGCCGGAGAAGTCCGGTGGAACCAGGGGACGCAACACGACGCGCCGCCCGTACAAGCGGACGGCGGCGGTGCGCGCGGGATGGACGTCGTGGTGGCTCATCGTGCTGACTCCTCGAGCAGTTCAGCACAAATCCCGTCCATGATGTTGCGCGACGACACGATGATCTCGTCGGCGTCCCACCGTCGGAGCAGTCCGACGAGCACGCACAAGCCACCGACGATGACGTCGGCGCGCTCGCGCGGCAAACCCGGGTTGTGCACGCGGTCGTTCAAGGGCTCGGTGGCCAGCGTGCGAAAGACGTCCTCGACGGCGTTTCGTTCGAACCGGAATCCGTGGACCCGTGAGGCGTCGAAGGTCGCCAGTCCGATCTCGACGGCCGCGGACGTGACGATGGTTCCGGCGACTCCGATCAGTTGACGCGCGCCCGCCATGGCCGGGATCGAGCGGATCATGTCGTCGAACAGGTCCTGCACGTCGCCGATGGCGTTCAACAATTCCTCGGGACGGGGCGGATCGTGTTCGAGGTGTCGCTCGGTCAGGCGCACGGCGCCGACGTCGATGCTGTGCGTGTGGCGAAGTTCGACGTCACCGTACGCGAACTCCGTCGAACCTCCGCCGATGTCGATCACGACGTGGCCCATGGGGTCGGGGGTGAGGCCCGTGATCGCACCGCGATACGCGAGACGCGCCTCGTCGTGCCCACTGATCAGTTCGGGTCGACGACCGAGGACGCTGGTCACGCGGTCGAAGAACTCGTCGCGATTCGCCGCGTCGCGACAAGCACTCGACGCCGAGACGCGCATCGGAACCGGGGTCGACGCACCGAACCCGGAAAGGATCGTCGCGTACCGATCGAGACAGGCCACCGTCCGATCGATGGCGTCCGGCGCGAGCGATCCGGACCGATCGACCCCGACGCCGAGACGCGTCACCTCGACGATCCGATGCAATGTCGATCCGTCGTCGTCCACCACCAACAGGTTGGTGGAGTTGGTGCCGATGTCGATGGCGGCCACGGGCACGATCAACCAACTCCTTCGGCCGGCGCGAGTCGACGTTCGACCCACCGACCCACCGGATCGTCACCACCGGCGAGGTGCCAGGCGTAATGCGCGTGCAGACACTTCACGCCCACCCGGGTGCCGGCCACGCCCCCCGACGGACGGGGCCCCACGTGGTCGTCGGCGATGTCGGCGTCGCGTTCCGATGCGTAGCGGTGGTGGGCGGCGGCCAGTTCGGCGGCATCGACTTCGGCCTCGGCTCGATCGACCCCGCCGTCGGCCTCGAGACGACTGACGAGGACGGTGATCGTCGGGTCGCAGAGCCAGAACAAGGTGGGCATGGGGGTGCCATCGTCCATGAACGGAGCGTTGCGCAACACGACGGGATCTCCCTCGGGCGAACGCACCACCACTTCGAACCAACCGTTCGGACGACGACCCAAGAGGCGGGTGACCGCGTCGACGTCGACCGTGGCGGGCGCCGGTCGCGAATTCATGAACGACGACGCTTCACGAGGATCGATGCAACGATCGATTCGAAAATCCGCTCAGGCCTTCTTGCGACGGCGCGAGACGATCCTCTTGAGGAACAGTCCGAGCGCGGCCAATCCGGCCAGCAACGGGAGAATCCGCTTCATCATCGCGCCTCCGGCGACGTCTTGCAGGTTCAGCGGTTCGGCTGCGGGACCTTCGATCTTGCGCACCTTGGGGAGTTCGCCCGAGGTGTCGGACGCACTCGGAGCCGGCGCGGAGGTGTCGGTCGCGGGTGCGGTGGCGCCTTCGGTGTCGATCAAGGTGTTGAGGTTGTCGGCGAACTGGGCGATGAGTTTCTCGCTGATGTCGGCCATTGCACCTCGACCGAACTGGGCCACCTTGCCGGTGATCGCCAGATCGGTGACCACGTTGCACTCGGTGGAAGTGTCCGACAGTGCGGTCAACTGAGCCGTGATGGTGGCCGACGCATTGCCCTTTCCGCCCGTGTCACGTCCCGACGCCTTCAACGTGGCCTTGAAGTTGGTGTCGTCACGTTCGGCGAACTGAGCTTCGCCCTTGAATTGGGCCACGATCGGTCCGACCTTGATCTTCACCACTCCCTTGTAGACGTCGCCGTCGACCTCTTGCAGTTGAGCTCCGGGCAGACACGGCGCGATGCGCTCGAGGTCGGTGAGGATCTTCCAGGTCTCGGCGATCGATTGATTGACGGTGATCGAATGATTCAGGTCCATGGGGCGAGGTCCTCCTGCGTGTCGATGTCAGCCGCGGAACCATCGCAGGCTACTTCGCGAACGAGTTCGGGGCGCAGGCGCATGAGTTCCCGTGCACCGATGTCGCCGGTCGTTGGTAACAGGGGCCACACGTCGGCCTCGAGTCGGACCGGATTGCCTCGCGTGCCGTCGTAGGTGGCCACCGCGATCGGTGACTCGGCGCGGGCCACGTCACGCCAGGCGGTGGCGGTGACGAATGGTTGGTCACCGAGTCCGATGACGGCCACGTGCGAGCCGAGTTCGGCGACCGCCCGCAAACCGACGTCGATGGATGTCGCTTGGCCTCGTGCCCAGTCCGGGTTGTGGCGCACGACGATGGTCGGGTCGTCGAGATACGAGGGCGGAATCGCGACGGCGCCGGTGACCACCACGATGGAACTGAACCCCGCGGCGCGTACCGCGGCCAGCGAGGCCTCGAGGACGCTTCGGTCGCCCAGAGGGGCCAGGAGTTTGTGGGTCGTACCGATGAAGCGGGACCCTGCCCCAGCGGCGAGAAGCACGGCCACGCCCGGCAGGGACGGTGTCGGCGGCGACGTCATACGTTCATCTTGCCCCGTGACCTGCGGTTTTTCGGGGTCCGAGGCGGGAGACACCGGCTCCGACTGGAATTGTGTCGGTCCGGCGACAAATGTGACGGTTGTGTTGCGAAATGGCCCTCTCTATCGTGTCGGGATGCCCAAAACCGATCGTCGACCCCCGAGGGGCGCACGCCGTCCCCGCGGGACCCGGGTTGTCGGTTCGGGTATGGCCGTGGCCGTCGCCCTGGTCGTGGCCCCCGCGTGGGGAGGTGTACCAACGGTGTCGGCCGCGCCAGTGGCGGTGGCGCCGGCGGCGGTGCGACTGAGCGACCCCATCGCCGACGTCGCCACTCGCGCGTTGTCCCTGCTGCGCCGCGACATCGCCGGGGGTGACGCGTTGTCCGCGGAATACGTCGCGGCGCGGGCCGAACTGGCCGCGGCGGTGGGCGCGCGACTGTGGACGCCGGGGGAACAGTTCGAATTGGCATGGAGTCGGGCCGATCGTGAGCACCAAGTGGCGGTGTTGGGGGCCCTCACTCAATTGGGGGTCCCGTACAAGCGCAACGCCTCGCTGCCCGGAGTCGGGTTCGATTGTTCCGGGCTGACCACTTTCGCGTGGTCGATGGCCGGCTTCCAGTTGCCGCGCAATTCCACCGCGCAGATCCGAGCCGCCGAACCGCGCACGTTCGACACGGCCCAAGCCGGGGATCTGGTTCGCTATCCCGGCCACGTGATGATGTGGCTCGGAGTGGGGAAAGCGATCATCCACTCGCCTCGGTCGGGTCGCGTCGTTGAGATCAAGTTCATGGCGAACTACTCCATGAAGCGCAGCAAGGTCGGAGATCCGACGGAGTGACGTGACGGGGACCCGACGGAGACATGTCGGAGATCCGACGGAGTGACATGTCGGAGATCCGACGGAGTGACGTGACGGAGATCCGACGGAGTGACGTGACGGAGATCCGACGGAGTGACGTGACGGGGACCCGACGGAGACGTGTCGGGGTTCCGACGCAGACGGGATGATCAGGCCGGCGGTTGGAAGCGCGCCGGATCGACGGTGTCCTCGACCCTCACCGTGCGCACGGACAAATCGGCGACGTCCATCGTCGCGATGACGCCGTAATCCTCGAAGACGCAATACGTCTTGGTTCGCGAGGCACCCTGGGCGTCGATCACCGAGAAGTCGGCACAACGACTCGCACGACCCACATCGGTCGTTCCTTCGTAGCCCGTGGCCGGGCCGATCGCGACACGGGCGTCCTGACGGATTCGCTCGATCGCCGACTGCTTGAAGAAGGTGGACGTCAACTGACGATCGGAGACCCGGGTCTCGTCGATGCCCGTCGCACACTCGAACGTCGTCGTGGAACACGTGGACGTGGTGCCCTCGGCGGTGAAGAGATAACGAATGTCGCCGATCTCGACACTCGTTCCGAGGATCTCATCGGTGGCGATCACGGCGCGGGTCGTCTGCCCGCCGAATTTGGTGACGATCTCGTATTCGATGGTGAACGCGGTCGTCGCGGTCGTCGCCAGAGCCGTGACGACGTCGGCCGCGGCGGGGTCGTCGAGGGGAACAATCGTGTCGGCCGGTTCGAGCGTCGGTCGGGATCCGGTGAAACACGACGAAAGAGTGAGGGCCAGAACCACGGTCGCGACCGATGTCGAGGTGAATCCACGCACGTTCGCAAGCACCTCGTCAGCCTACGGTGCGTCGCGAAGGTGAGGACTGGTCGTAGCGTGACGACCGTGATTCAACTCGATGCGACCACCGTGCTCCTGCAATGGGCGATCGGCGGAATGTTCGGTTGTTGGTTCACCACTCGGCATCGTGAGGTCGGCCTCGGTTACGGCTGGCTCCTTCGTGGAACCTATTTCGTCATGGCCGGCGGAGCGATCCTGTTCGCCGGCACATCGTTCGACGGCGCCGCCGAGGGCGTGCGCGATGTCGGTGGTGTCCTGGTGGCCGTGGCGTGCCTGGTGCCGTTGGTGCAGAGCATCGTTCGTCGACGCGCCGGTGTACGTGGTTTCCTCGAGCAACACGACGAGCGCACCGAGCGTGTGGCGCGCATGACCGGAATCGATCGACGCGGTTCTGTTCAGGTTCGCGACTCGGGTCCTGAATTCGATCCGCGACTCGATCTCCTCCCGGTGATCGTCGGCCTTCCCGTGCTGGTGGCCGCCGGAATCACCGCCGGTGGAGCCGATGTGTTGGCGGTGTCGCGCATCATCGTCGGCGCGATCTTCCTCGGATTGGTGAGCGACGCGATGCTTCTCGGCCATTGGTATCTGGTGCAACCGGGGCTGCCGCGTCGACACGTGAACGAGATCGTGCGCGCCTTCCTGTGGTCGTGGCCGGCGGAGGTGGTGGTGATGTCGATCCCCACCGGAATGTTCAGCGTCTTCTCCGGTTCGGTGGACGACGGGTGGAGCGGTCAGTTGGGCTGGTTCTGGGCGGCCTGCGCCGTCACCACCGGCGTTCTGGGCGTCGTGACCTTGAAAGCGCTGACCGAGCGGGCGTACTCGGCGGTGATGGCGGCGACCGGGCTCATGTACCTGGCGATTCTCACCGCGTTCGGCACCGATCTGGTGGCCCGCGCGGTGCTGGCCGGCTGACGCGGGTCCGTCACGGATCGATGACCCACGAGTTGATGGCGTAACTCTTGTCGGCGTGAACTTCGACGACCGCGGTCGACACCGCGGAGTGACCGTCGGTGGCGGCGGTGACCGACAGCCGCACCTTGCGTTGGATCGTCTGGGACACCACGCCCGTGACGTAGTTCGTCGACGTCGAAGGCGCTTGCGCCAGGGAATGCTCCACTCGCGTGGCCACCACGCCGCTTGAACTGGACCAGGCGTAGGTGGCGGTGGTGCCGGTGACGCGCACACCGGCATTGGGAACGAAGATGTAGCCGTCCGCGAGAAACCGGTTGGCGGTCACTGATGTTCCGTTCAGCCGCACGTCCACCGCCCACGACGTCGTCGGCGAGAGGGTCGAGGTGCGATACGAAACCGGTGTCGAGTTGGCGATCGGAACGATGGAATGGCTCGTGACCGGGGTGGTCGAACCGTCGGCGAGCAACACCGAGTCCGCGGGGACCGTGACCGAGGCGTTCGATTGACCGAAGTTCACCGTACGAATCGACACCCCCTCGCTTCCACGGTTGGACGCCGTCGACACTCGACGGTTGAAGCGGACCGAGGACTCCTGAACGGTGAGCGCGGCGATGTCCCCGAGCAACAGCGTGGCCCCTTTGCCGGTGATCTCGTGACTCTTGGGAGCGGTGGCGGCGTAGGCGGCTTGAGCATCGACCGCGCAACCGGAGTACAAGCCCTCTCCGAAGACGACTTGTGCCCCTCCCGTGATGACGAGTGGCCGTTCGAAGTAGTACACACCCGAGGCGAAGTAATGGGTGCCGCCGGTCAGCGTCAGCGGCGTCGTTCCGAGGTAGCGCCCGGGGAAGTAGACGAGACACGAACCGATGGACGCCTGCGAACCCGGCCGCGAATAACTGGGCACCTGGGGCAGGGACGGATAGGTGCGCGTGACGCCGTCGAGGTCGCCGACCGTCTGCCACCACGGCGTCGGCACCTCGGTCCACGAGTACGTGTCGTTGGTACCGCGAGAGATCACCGAGGAGGACGAAACGCCCATGGCTCCGGTGTTGATCGACACGTCTCCGGACAGGGCGCGGGCCACGCTTCCGGCCCACGTCGGAGTGACGATGCTCGATGGGGTACCCGAGTTCGCGGTGACGACCGTTCCGACGCGACCGCGACCGGTGGTGTAATGGGACAGGCTCGTGCAGGTGGCCGTCACGTCGGCGCCGGCGATCGTCCACTGTGTGCTACCGGTGAAACAGTCGGACGGGCCGAACTCGCGTTGAAGGGTGATCGCCATGCGCGTGCCGGACTTCACGGCCTCGGCACCGGCGATGCGTTCGTGCAACGCGGGTCGAGCACGAATGACCGCTTGCGAGTACGTCAACAACCCGGTGGCGATGACACCTCCGACCACCATCAGGATCATGACCATCAGCAACGCCGAGCCGCGGTCGTCGGACCCGCATCGTTTCATGACGGCCTCGAGATCATCACGCAGGACACGGCCTCGTCGGGCGTGAGCGTGATGATCACTCCGGAGGTGCCGTCGGTCGGCGACGTGATGCGGTCCGCTCCCAGTGGGGCGCCGGCCGACGTGCACTCGGCCCGCACGAACGTGTAGCCCGCCACCGGGGTCTCGCCGATGCGCACGGAGCGGGTGGTGGTGCCGGTCGGGAAGGTGTAGTCGAAGGTGATCGACGACGAGGTCGCCAGATCGAGCTCGCGAACCCCGACATCGGTGGTGTAGCTCCACACGCCGCTGGCCTCGACGAGCGAGCCCCCGACCTCGATGCGCTTCTGTACCGTCACGGTTCCACCGCATTGGGCGGCACTGATGGCGCGCAGCACGTTGCCCAGTTGGGCGAACGAGGCCGAATTGGCGGGGAGGAAGAAGTCGGCCGCCGACGCGTTGCCGAGGTTGGTTGGCCCGGTGCCGTTCCAGGTGACCGGACCGACCACGCTCCTCATCCGGTCCTGGTTGGTGGTGCTGGCATCGTTGCCGACGAGCACCCCGACCACGCGGGCACCGGTTCCACGCCCGTAGTTGGCCGCCGTGACGGCGCGCGAGAGATCCGTGGAGTTGTACCGAGTGTCGCCATCGCTCGGAAGGTTGGTTCGATTTCGATTGGGCTCACCATCGGACACGAACACCACGAGCTCGGGAAGCTGCGCGAAGGGCGTTCCCGATGTCGTGCGAAACGCCTGCCAGAGTCCGTCCTCCCAATTGGTGCCACCACCCCAACGCCCCGACGAGGTGTCCTGGGCGTCGACCTTGTTGCGCATGGCCGTGAGCGACGATGACGGGTTGAGGATGTTGACGTATTGACCGGCGGTGGTGGGGTAGTACGAGTACGCGGAGATGTCGAATCCCACGATTCGCATGAACGTGGGGGTTCCCGTGTACGCGTCGATGAAGCCGAGGGCCGCGTTCACCAGTGCGGTCTGACCGTTCTGCGACGGAATGGAACTGGAGGTGTCGAGAACGATGGTGACCGTTCCACCGCACCGACTCGGAGGTGCCGCCGGGTCCACGATGCCACCGGTGTAGTTGGTCGGCAGTTGATCCTCGGAGGACAGTCCGGCTCCTCCGGTGGTGAACACCTCACCACTGGCGAAGGTGACGTCGATGTCCTCACCGATGGGACGCAAGACCACTTGATTTCGCGCCGTGACGAGAACGGCGTGCACCGGTGGTTGGGTCGCCGTCCACGTGGGTGGCGGTGCGGCCAGTTCGTGGGCCACGCCCACTTGCGTCACCTCGGGGCTCGGCCCGTTCGGGTTGCGAATCTCGTAACGCCGCAACTGCCATTCGTCGCCGTCGTTCACGTAGCGATAACTGATGGTGACGTACGACGGCGCCGAAGAGCCGGACAGATCCGGTCTGGTGATGGTGATGACGTTCGTGCCGGGGAGCATGGTCGCCGCCGCGGGTTGATACGTCGGTTCGACGTTGCGCGAGACCGCCGATGCCAGGTCGGTGGGAATCCAGGCCTGCAGGAACGTGACGTCCTTGGATTCGGCGATGCGATCCCGGGTGGGTGCCTCGGATCGCAGCATCACGATGACCGCCGCGGCCAACGACGACATGATGACGCCGAGGATGGTGACCGTGATGAGCAACTCGACGAGGGTCATCCCTCGATCGGTCTCGTCACGAGATGACGCGCGGAAAGACATTGTTCTTCACCACCTCGAGCGTCTTGGTGTATCCGGACGGCGAGGTCACCGAGATGGTGATCAATTGCAGGGTGCGGGCGGTGGTGAGCGACGCGGATTCGTTGCACTCGCCGGCCGTGAGTCCGTTGGTGGTGACCCAGGTGCCTTGCGACGGCGACGTCGGCGACCAGTGGCGCAGCGAGACCAACGTGACGGTGGAGACGGGCCAGTCCACCGTGCCGGCGGCGGCTTGCACGATGGGCAGGTATCCGCCGTTGCCGGTGAGTGTGGGGCAGGGGATGTAGGCGTAGTTCGCCAACCGATCCGCCGCACTTCCCAGCACGGCCTCGACCTTGGCTTGGTCGTCGGAAAAGCGCGACAAGCGCACCGACGACCACATGGCCCCCAACACGCCGGCCACGACGAGTCCCATCAGCGAGACGGCGATCACCGTCTCCACCAGGCTGGCGCCTTCGTCTTTCCTCGAATGTCGTGCCATCAACCGGTCCCGTCTCGCGCTCGGACGGGTATCGGCCATCGGCCGTGGGCGTTTCGTCAGGCTTTCGTCAAGACACCGGCGACATGCGTCGTCCCGGCGTCGTGGACCACGCGGGACGGGTCAGTGGATGACCCCGGCCGCGCGCAGAGCCACGGGATCGAGGCCGATCTCGGCCACCACGTCGTCGCTGTGCTGGCCGGCCGAGGGGGCGAAGTCACCCACGCGGGCCGGCGTGGACGAGAAGCGGGCCGCGGGTCGTGGCTCGCGCACGCGACCCGCCGTGGGGTGTTCGCGCTCGACGAAGACCTTGTTGTTCTCGATCTGGGGCTGGGAGGGCAGATCCGGAATGCGCACGACCGATGCGGCGGGGACGTCGTTGGCCTGAGCACGCTTCACGAAATCGGCGGCCTCCATCTGCGCGTTCAGTTCCGACATGAGCGGAACCAACTGCGACGCGTTCTGGCCACGCGCCATCATGGTCGAGAATCGAGGATCATCGGCCAGTTCGGGTCGACCGTACGTCGCGCACAATCCGCGGAACTCGTCGTCGCTCACCACCGAGACCGCGGCGAAACCGTCCCTCAAACGCGTGATGCCGTAGTTCTCGCCGATGGTCGGCGTGCGGTTCGCGTCGTCGTCCAACAGCACGGCGTCCATGCCCGAATCGGGCCACATGAAGGCGACCGCGGCGTCGAGCATGGCCAGCACGACGTGTTGCCCCTCGGCGTTGCCGGCGGCTCGCGCGAACAACGCGGCGGTGATCGCTTGCGCGGCCGTGAGCGAGGTGACCTTGTCGCAGATGAGCGTGCGGAACAGCGACGGTTCTCCGGTTCGGGGATCCGTCTGCACTCCGGCCAGGCCGGACGCCGCTTGGATGACGTTGTCGTACACCCGGTGTCCGCTCGACGGGCCGTCGGGGCCATAGCCACTGATGCTGCAATAGACCAGTCGTGGATTGACGGCGCGCAGATCCTCGTAACCGATTCCCAGTCGTTCGACCGCGCCGGGTCGGAAATTCTGGATGACGACGTCGGCGGTGGCCGCGAGCTTCTTCAACAGATCGATGCCCTCGGGCTTCTTGAGATCGATCACGATCGATCGCTTGCCCCGGTTGTTGTTCAGGAAGATGCCGGTCATCCCGCCCTTCGACGAACCCAGATAGCGCATGAAGTCGCCGAGACCCGGCGATTCCACCTTGATGACGTCGGCACCCTGATCGGCCAGCATCATCCCGGCGAGTGGACCGGAGATCATCACGGAGAGATCGAGAACCTTGATACCGGTCAAGGGACCGGGCGGAACGGAGGTGTCGTCAGTTGTCGGCATGCGCCATGTTGCCCGACGAACCCCGTCGCGAAATGCGTCGAGCGAGCAAGAGTCCGAGAAAACCGAACAGGATCGCCATGATCAGGTTCGACGCGAGTGCGTGGGAGAGGGGCCATTGGGTGCGATCCGACGCGGCCACCGTGGCACCACCGAGGCCACCCATCAGCGCGAAGCCCACGTTGTCGGCCAGATTGATCTGGCTCCCGATGGTCCCCTCGGTTCCGCTGTCGGCGTACTCGAGGGCGGCGGCCGACGTCGGCACGAAGAGCAGTCCCATGCCGAGGCCGGCGATGCACCAGGTGAAAAAGGTGGTCAGCAACGACCAGTCCGCCGACAGCACGGGCAGGACGCCGGCCAATCCGATGATGAGCAAGAGGAATCCCCCGCGTGACGTGCGGGCCAGATCGCGTTCGGGGGAGTCACGACGACTGCTGAGCGCCGATCCCACGCTCCACGCCAGGGCCGCACCGATGATCACGAAACCCTGCACCGTGGCCGATGCGCCGTGAATCCGATCGGCGGCCAACGGAATGAAGGAGTCGGCACCCAGAAAGGCGGCGGTGGCCAACGATCGACAGGCGAGGATCGCGGGCAATCCCGGCCGGGCGCGAAGGGTTCCCGGTGGCATCAGTCGGCGAAACGACGTCATCGCGACGGTGACGCCGACCGCGGTGGACACCACGGCGACGGCGGCGTCGGGTGATTGAACGCCGCCGATGACCAGTCCGACGCCGAGGGCCAGACCGAGCGCGAGTGGAACTCGGCTGGATCGGTCGCGCGCCGACGAGAGATGGGGATCGATCGGTAGCGAGCCCATGGCGGACACGACGACGAGAGCGGTGATGATCGCCAATGGTGCGATACCGATGAACACCCAACGCCAGTCGATTTCGTTGGTGATCCAACCGGCGAGACCCGGGGCGACGAGGCTGGGCAGAACCCAGCCGGCCGACACCCACGCGAGGATGGTGGCGCGACCGTCGGCGGGCCAGACCCGTCCGATGAGGGCGAACGTGATCGGAGCCAAACCACCCGCTCCGGCACCCTGAACGATGCGACCCAACAACACGATCACCATGTCGTTGGCGATTCCGGCGACGACGAGACCGATCACGAACACCGTGATGCACACGATGAAGGGACGACGTGGGCCGTGGCGGTCGGCTTGCTCGCCGGACGCGACGAGACCGACGAGGTTGGCCAACATGTAGGCGGCCAGGGTCGCTCCGTACAGCGAGTCGCCGTCGAGTTCGTCGGAGATGGTGGGGAGCGCGGTGAGTACCGAAGTCACCTCGAAAGCGACCAGCGAGGTGGACAACACCAAACCGACCGCCAAGGTTCGGCGGTGCACCGAGTCGGTGACGTGAGCGTCGGTCACCGGGGGCTACCCGGGGCCACCAACGGCCACGGAGTGCTGCGTTCGACGTGCAGTGCGATGTCGAGGAGGAGTTGCTCGGTGAAGTGTCGTGACACCACCTGCAAGCCGACCGGGAGTCCGTCCACGTCTCCCGCCGGAATCGAGATGGCCGGGTTGCCGTAGAGGTTGGCGGGAAACGTGAGTCGCCCGTTGTTGCCGGCGCCACCATGCACACCACCGAACTCCGACGGCAACGGACCCTCAGCGTCGAAGGCCACGTCGGGATTGCTGGCGGTCAGCACGAAGTCCACGCCGCTGCTCGAATCCAGGATCGCGGCCATGCGCTCGTTCAGTGCACTGCGTCGCGATTCGATGCGGGCCCGAGCCTCGGCGCCGTAGCGACCGATGGTCGATTCCAGACCGAATCGCATCTCGGGGGTGAGGATGTCGGCGCACGCGGGCCAATGCTCGGCCAACGCGGCGTGGATCTCGATCATGCCGCTGATGCTCCAGGCCGCTCCCATGCTCGGCAACGAGGTGTCGATGTCGACGCGCTTCCATCCGAAGTCGGCGATCAGTCCGTCGATGCGCGAGGAGAGGACGTCCCACATCGCGGGCGAGACGACCGCACCGCCCCAATCGGAAGCGACGGCGACGCGCTTTCCGCGCAACGTCTCGAGGAACGAACCGAGTCGGGGCTCCCACGGATCGGTGTCGGCGAGGCTGAGCGGGTCACGGCCATCACGTCCGGCGCACACGTCGAACCAGCGCGCGGTGTCGCGCACGCTGCGCGACACGCAACCGGCGTTCACCGTGAGATTGCCGAGTTGGGCGTGAGGTGCACGCGGGATACGACCGAACGTGGCCTTCAAGCCGACGAGACCGGTGAAGCCCGCGGGGATCCGGATGGATCCACCGCCGTCGCCGGCCGTGGCCAGCGTGACCAATCCACCGGCGACCGCCGCGGCGCTACCGCCCGACGAACCGCCCGGTGTGCGCCCCTGTCGCCAGGGGTTGTGCGTGGCGCCGTTCAGGACGGTGCGCGTCACGTTCACGCCACCGAACTCACTCGCGGTCGTCAGACCGGCGAGCACGGCACCACCCGCCTGCAGACGTTGGACCATCACCGAGGTGTGGGTCGCCGTGCGATCGGCGAAGACCGCGCACGCCTCGGTGTCGGGCCAGCCCGTGACCTGATCGAGTTCCTTCACGCCGATGGGCAGACCTCCGAAAGGCAGGTTCACGTCGGCGCGTTCGGCGTCGGCGCGCGCGCGTTCGGGGTCGAGGAAGGAGAAGGCGTTGAGTTCGCTGGCGGCGATGGCCGAGAGCGATGCATCGAGTTCCTCCATGGGCGATCGTTCCCCGCGACGGAAAGCATCCACCAACGAACAGGCATCTCCCTTCCACGTGTCAGAAGAGGTCGGGGCGCCGAGGGTCACTGCCATGAACGGCGACGCTAGTGCCGATCCGGAGTCCCCATCTAGAGTCATGAAGGATGGACAGCCTCCAGTTCCTCGGTCTCGAACCCACGCACAATCCGTATCGATGGGTGTTGCCCGTGGTGCCGGGCATCTCGACAGGTGGCGGCTTCCTCTTCGGCGGTTGCGGGTTGGGGGCGGCCATCTCGGCGATGGAGCGCACGTCGGGTCGCCGCGCGGTGTGGGCCACGGGGCAGTATTTGTCCTATGCCAAGCCCGGCGAGGTGATGGACATCGACGTCACGTTGGCGGTGTCGGGCCACCAGATCAGCCAAGCCCGCGCGGTGTGTCACGTGGGTGACCGCGAGATTCTCACGGTGAACGCCGCTCTCGGAGACCGTGATCTCGACGAGACCGGGCAATGGGAATCGATGCCCCCGAACGTTCCGTCGCCCCTGGACTGCAAGGAACGACCGCACGTGCTCGACTGGTCCGGAACCATCAGCGGTCGCATGGACCAACGCATCGTGAAGGGTCGCGAAGAACTGTCCGAGCTCGACGGCACGCCGAGCGACGGGCAGGTGTTGATGTGGACCCGGATCCCCGAGGTGATCGAGGGAGTCGACGCGTCGACGTTGGCGATCCTGGGCGACTTCGTCCCGATGGGCGTGGGCCAAGCTCTGGGCATTCGCGGTGGTGGCAACAGCCTCGACAACACGTTGCGTATCGGTCGCCTCGTACCCACCGAGTGGGTGTTGCTCGACATTCGCATCCACATGGTCCAGCGCGGCTTCGGGCACGGATTGGTGCACATGTTCGCCGAAGACGGCACCTTGATGGCCACGGCCAGTCAGAGTTGCATCGTGCGTTTCTGGCGCGACATGCCCGGTCCGGGCCCGGCCGGTAAACATCGCCCGGAATCCAAGTAATCCCGGCGCGTACCCGCGCGGGATGCCCGAACAGTAAGAATGCGGACATGACGCAATCTTCCGGTTCCGGTCTTCCTCGTCGTGACGGCATGACGGTGCCCTTACCCGGTCACCTGCACACGCATCGCGAACGTTTGATGGAGTTGGCCGACATGGGTTACTCCGACATCTGGTCGGCCGAATCCGACGGGGCCGACGGTTTCACTCCGTTGGCGATGGCCGCGGCATGGGAGCCACGCCTGCGTCTGGGCACCGCGATCATTCCGGCGTACACCCGTTCACCCGCCTGCTTCGCCCAGAGCGTGGCGAGCCTGGCCGATGCGGCCCCGGGACGCTTCGCCATCGGCATCGGATCCAGCAGCAACGTCATCGTCGAGCGCTGGAACGGCATCCCCTTCGTGGAGCCGTACAAGAAGGTGCGCGACGTGGTGCGCTTCCTGAACGACGCGTTGTCGGGGGAGAAGGTGGCCAAGAAGTACGACACCTTCGAGGTGAACGGGTTCAAGTTGGGCGTGCGCCCGGAACAGAAACCCAAGATCCTGGTGGCGGCCTTGCGCGAGGGCATGTTGAGGCTCGCGGGTCGCGAGAGCGACGGCGCCATCATCAACTGGTTGTCACCCACCGACGTGTCCAAGGTGGCCGCGGTCGTTCACGGCGCCGCCGGCGGAGAGCAGCGCGAGATCGTGGCGCGCATCTTCGTGTGTCCGTCGGAGAACACCGACGTGGTTCGGGCCGCCGGCCGCTTCGCCATTGCGGCGTATCTGAACGTGCCGGTGTACGCGGACTTCCATCGTTGGCTCGGTCGCGGCGAACTTCTGCAGGAGATGTGGGACCTGTGGAAGGCCGGTGACCGCAAGGCCGCGTTGGCCGCGATTCCCGACGAGGTGGTGGACGACATCTTGATCCACGGCTCGCCCGCGCATTGTCGCGCCAAGATCGACGAGTACTTTGCCAACGGTGTCACCACCAGCTCGTTGGCCATCTTGGGCCTGGATCCCGAACTGAACTACTGGGAATCCGTGAAGGCATTGTCTCCGAGCGCCGGCTGACGCCGGCGCGAAGGGTTCCGTCAGGCGGCCTGCGCTCGCCCGTCGTGTTGCGCGGCGGTCGCGCGACCGTTCTGGATGTCGGTCTGCGCCCGGCCGCTCGCCAGAATCCGACGCATCTCGGCGAGGTATTGGCGTCCGATGCGGCACGTTTCGTCGGAGAGGATGAAGCGGGGATCGATGCCGACCCGAGGATCGGCGAAACCCTCGAGGGTCAGTTGCTCGGCGGGGTGATTCTCGGATGTTTCGTCGTGGGTGCTCATGTTCATGTCGGGGGTGTGCGGCTGGTTCGTGATCATGACCTCAGCCTGCCGAGGGGGTGTGGCACGAAGGGAATGAGCCGGTGCCCCCGCGAGGTGAGTGAGTAGTTTCGGAACGGTGGACACCCCCGAGACGCTGGCGACCCGTGACGGGTGGAGGCTTCTGCGGCGGGTGCTCATGGAACAACGGCGGGGCCTGATCGTCGGAGTGATCGTGGGCTTGTTGTGGGCGGTGGGCAAGGTGTCGGTGCCCCAGATCACGAAGCTCGGCATCGATCGGGGGATCGAGGGCAACGGCAGCCTTCTCTTCTGGACCGGGCTGGTGGTGGCCGCGGCGGTGATCGCCGGCATCTTCACCGCGTTTCGTCGGTGGGTGGCTTTTCGGGAGAGTCGCTGGATCGAGACCCGACTGCGCGAGCAGATCTTCGACCACCTGTTGCGCTTGCACGTGGGTTACCACGATCGCACCCAGACCGGTCAGTTGATGAGTCGAGCCTCGTCGGACTTGCAGCAGTTGCAGGCCTTCGTGGTGATGATCCCCATCACCTTGTCCAACCTGGCCATGATCGTCGCCGTCGTCGTGCTGTTGTTCGTGTCGCAGCCGTATCTCGCGTTGTTCGCGCTGGCGCCCTTGCCGCTCGTCAACGTGTTGGCCAGTCGGTTCTCGCGTCGCATTCACCCGGCGGTGCTGGCGGTGCAACAGGAACAGGCGCAGTTGGCGACCGTCGTCGAGGAGAGCGTGTCCGGCGTGCGGGTGATCAAGGGCTTCGGCGCCGAGGGCGTGCAGTTCGCCAAGGTGAGCACCGAGGCCGACGACATCCAACGGGTGTCGCTGGAAGCGGCGCGAATTCGAAGCCGATTCCTCCCGGCCCTCGACGTTCTGCCGGCTCTCGGTTTGGTGGCGGTTCTCGGTATCGGCGGGCACCGGGTGATCGACGGAGCGATGACCGTGGGCGACCTGGTGAAGTTCAACGCGTACATCACGATGCTCATCTGGCCGCTACGAAACCTGGCCATGACCGTCGCGTTGGGCCAACGAGCGTCGGTCGCGCTCATGCGCGTGAACGAGGTGTTGAGCACCCCGTCGTTGGTCGTGGATCCCGAGTCGCCCACGCGCTTGCCGGCCGCCACGATCGACCGGCCCGTGGGCGAGGTGCGTTTCCGCGACGTGGTGTTCGCCTACGAGGGTTCCGATCCCGTGATCGACGGATTCGACCTGTCCATTCCCGCGGGTCACGCGGTGGCCCTGGTGGGAGCCACCGGTTCGGGCAAGTCGACCCTCGTGCGCCTGCTCACGCGATTCCACGACGTGAAGTCCGGTGCCATCGAGATCGACGGAGTCGACGTGCGGTCGATGTCGCTCACCGATCTGCGTTCCGCGGTGGGCATCGTCTTCGAGGACACATTCCTCTTCCATGATCCCGTGCGCGACAACATCGCCTTCGCCCGTCCGGAAGCATCCGACGATGTGGTGCACGGGGCCGCACGACTCGCGGGGGCGCACGAATTCATCACCGCGTTGCCCGAGGGGTACGACACGATCCTGGGGGAGCGCGGGTATTCGTTGTCGGGAGGACAGCGTCAACGCATCGCCATCGCGCGAGCCATCGTGGCCGAACCGCGCGTGCTGGTGCTCGACGACGCCACATCGGCGGTGGACCCCAGCAAGGAGCACGAGATTCGCGAGGCGATGACCACGGTCATGCGGGGCCGCACCACCATCGTCATCGCCCACCGGCCCGGAACCATCGCTCTGGCCGACACCGTGGTGTTGCTCGACGGCGGTCGAGCGATCGCTGTCGGGTCCCACGACGAATTGCTCGCCACCAATGATCGATACCGGCAGGTGTTGGCCGCGTGGGCGGTGCGCGACGAGGACGGCGACGATGACGCACCGACACCGAGCCCCGATTCGACGACCGCGGTCGTCGAGAGTCGCCGGGCGGTCAGTCGCTCGGCCGACGGGGAGGTGGTCTGAATGTGGGGCATGGCCGCCATCAGTGAGGAGGATCGCCTCGACCGCGTCCAGACGTTGCGCACGTTGCGCCGTTCCTACGACCTGGCGCGTCCGCAACGTCGAATCCTGCATTCCGCACTGACGTTGGTTCTCGTCAGCACCCTGGTCACGTTGGCGGGACCGTTGCTGTTGCGTTACGCCATCGATCACGGGATCGAGGACGGCAACGGGCGGGTGTTGAACTGGTTGATCGTCGTGTACCTGGGCATCACCGCGTTCGGGTACGTCGTGGGACGCCTGCAATATCTCGCCATCAACCGCGCGGGCGAGGGCTTTCTGCGCACCCTGCGCCTCACCGTGTTCGAACGACTGCAACGGCAATCGATGGCGTTCTTCGATCGCGAGAAGGCCGGCGTGTTGGTCTCGCGCATGACCAACGACATCGAGTCCATGGGCGAACTGATCCAGTTCGGGTTGTTGCAGTTCGTGTCGGCGTTCCTGCTGTTGGTGTTGGCCGTCATCGTGCTGTTCGTGATGTCGTGGCAATTGGCGCTGGTGGCGTTGGTCGTGTTGCCGTTGCTGGTTCTGGCGTCCGTGCGATTCCAGAAGCAGTCGAATCGTGCGTATCTGGACGTGCGCGAGAAGGTGGGCGACAACTTGTCGACGCTCCAGGAGGGAATCACCGGCGTTCGGGTCATTCAGGCGTACGGACAGCAGGACGCCCGTTCGCGCCGGTTCCACTCCACGAACCGGGCGCTTTTCGACTCGCACATGCACAGCGTGAAGGTGAGCACCTGGTACTTCGGCCTGGTCGAGTTCGCCGGCATCGCCGCGACCGGAGCGATCATCGGTATCGGCGGTTGGTTGGTGCATCGTGACGCGGTCAGCATCGGCACCGTCACGGCGTTCATCCTGCTGCTCGCCAATCTCTTCGACCCGGTCCAACAATTGAGTCAGCTCTACAACACCGTGCAATCGTCTACCGCGGCGTTGCACAAGTTGTTCCTCATCGTCGACGCCAAGCCCGACGTCGACGAGGTGGAGCACCCCACGCCGTTGCCCGCGCGTGGCGCCATCGACGTCGTCGACGTGACGTTCTCCTACGAGACCGCGGACCGTCCGGCGTTACGTGGCGTCTCCATCACGGTGGCCGACGGAGAGCGATTGGCGTTGGTGGGTCCGACGGGTGCCGGAAAGTCCACCTTGGCCAAGTTGATGGCCCGTCTCTACGACCCCAGCATGGCGGACGGCACGTGCGGCACGGTGAGCTTCGGCGGTGTCGATCTGCGGCAGTCATCGATGAGCGACCTGCGCCGTCGCATCGTGGTGGTGCCCCAAGAGGGCTTCTGCTTCGGCGGCACCATTCGCGAGAACGTTCGCATCGCGCGTCCGACCGCCACCGACGCCGAGGTCGAGCGAGCACTGGCCTCCATCGGAGCCCTCGAGCGCTTCGCGGACTTCCCCGAGGGTCTGGACACCGAGGTTCGCGAGCGGGGGTCGCGGTTGTCGGCGGGCGAGCGCCAACTGGTGGCCTTGGCTCGCGCCGCGTTGGTGGATCCCGCGGTGTTGGTGCTCGACGAGGCCACGTCGAACCTCGATCCCGGCACGGAAGCGGTCGTCGAGCACGCCCTCGAGAGCCTGATGAACGGGCGCACCGTGATCGTGGTGGCGCATCGGTTGTCGACCGTGCGCCGAGCCGATCGCATCGCGGTCGTCGATCACGGCGAGTTGGTCGAACTCGGCTCACACGATCAGTTGGTGACTCTCGGCGGCCGCTACGCGGCGTTGGCCTCGGCGTGGGAAGCCAGTCAGCCCCACTGACGTTCGCGACGCTCAGGCGCGCGCGAAGGCCAGCACGAATTCGATGAGACCGTCGTCGCCGGTGGTGACGAAACCGTTGGACGGGTTGTCGATGTCGTAGTCGGCGAAGCGGATCTCGATACTGCCCAGCACTCCGATCACTCCGTTCTCCATGCGTGCGCTCACCTCGAAGGAGACGTCACGCGTGACTCCGTGCAAGGTGAGTTCCCCCGTGGCGACGGCGGTGATCGTGGCACCCGGCGCGGGGACGGAGCCGAGTTCGATCGGTTGCGTCAATCGGAACGATGCCGTGGGGTGAATCGAGGTCTCCATGATCGGTCCGGCGAACTGAGAGTCGCGTCGGGTGCTGTCGCTCGTGATGGTGGCGACCTCGACCTCGAAGGTGGTTTCCGTGATGGTGGTTCCTCGGATGACCAAGGTGCCGGTGACCGCGTCGGTGCGGCCGACGCCTTCGGTGTCGACGCCGCCGAGGACCTCCTTCACGCGGTATCCGACTTCGGAGCCGGTGGTCGCCGTCCACGATCCCGAGAGTTCGTCGTCGGAGGGAGTCGACGGCGTGGTCGGGGCGTCGGCAATGGTCGTGGAACTCGCCGCCTCGAGGCCGGTCGTGGTGACGTCGACGACGGCTGCGAGGTCAGCGGAGTCGAAGCGATCCTCCGGGGGATCGATCACCTTGGTCCACAGCAGGATCCCGCCGTACACGAGACCGACACCCACGACGGCGAGAACGACGGCCCGAACGATCCACTTCTTCATGACCGACATTCAACACCCGTGAGTCAGGTCGATGGTCAGCGGGCGACGAAGTACTTGGCCTGCGGATGGTGGCAGATGATCGCCGAGGTGGTCTGTTCGGGCTGGTACTGCCAGCCCGTCTCCTCGCTGACCTGGATGCCCAGCCGTCCGGCTTCCAGAAGTCGGGCCACGGTGGCGTTGTCCTCCAGATCGCCCCATTCCTCGCGGATGCGCTTGTGCCACAACTCGGCGAGGGCCTCGGCCATCTCCACGCCGAGACCGTGCACGATCATGTACTTCTGGTACTCGTTCGCCGCGAACAGTCGGGCCGCTTCCTCGCTGACGGCGTTTCCCATGGTGACGATGTGGAAAGCCGCGTAATCCGGACCCTGGTCGACGGCTCGGAAGAAGTCGGCGATGCACATGAACGGTGATTCGCTCTGGCGTGGGTAGTGGAAGCGTTCGATCTCGGTGGTGCGCGAGGCGTCGCTCCACACCACGAGGTCGTCGCCGTCGGAGTTGACGCAGAAGTAGCCGTACACCACCTGCGGCACGAGGAATCCGGCGGCCTTGGCCTCGGCCAGTTCCACGCGCAGTCGGGCGCGCAGGCGGGTCTTGAAGTCCTCGTCGGTTTCGTCACCCTCGGGACGGAACTGCCATTGGTTGCGGAATAAAGCGGTCTCGTTCACGTACTGGACGATGTCGTCGAGGGGGATGCCCTTCACGATGCGGGTGCCGAGGAACGGCGGTTCGAACACGGTGTTGTCGGCGGCGACCTCGGGTGAACGCGCCGGGACCTCCACCGCTTCCTTGGTGGCACCCGAACGAGCCGGCAGCACGCGACCCGAGGGCACACGGCCGAAGTCGGGATCATCGGACCCGGAGCGCTTCATCTCCATCAACTTGTCGAGGGTGCTGAGACCCTCGAACGCGTCGCGACCGTAGAAGACCCGACCGTTGTAGACCTCGCGCAGATCCTTCTCCACGTAGGTGCGAGTGAGGGCGGCACCGCCGAGCAGCACCGGCACGTCGGCGAGACCCAGGTCGTTCATCTCCATCAGGTTCTCGCGCATGATGAGGGTGCTCTTCACGAGCAAACCGCTCATGCCGAGCGCGTCGGCACCCACTTCCTTAACCTTCTGCACCATCTCGGAGATGGGGATCTTGATGCCCAGGTTGTGCACCTCGTAGCCGTTGTTGGTGCAGATGATGTCGACCAGGTTCTTGCCGATGTCGTGCACGTCGCCCTTGACGGTGGCCAACACCAACTTGCCCTTGGACGACGAGCCCGCGACCTTGTCCATGTGCGGCTCGAGGTGTGCCACGGCGGCCTTCATGGTCTCGGCGCTCTGCAGAACGAAGGGCAACTGCATCTGGCCCGAACCGAAGAGCTCGCCGACGACCTTCATGCCGTCGAGGAGGATGTCGTTGACGATGGTGAGCGGAGCGAGTCCACCGGCCATCGCCGCGTCGAGTTCGTCGGTCAGGCCCTCACGGTCGCCGTCGATGATGCGTTGCTTCAGCAACTGTTCGACGCTCCAACCCGAGCGGTCCTCGCGCACCGTGGCCACCGTGTTGACGTCGGCGAAGACCTCCAGCAACTTCTTCAGCGGGTCGTAGTCGCCTGTGCGCCGGTCGTAGATGAGGTCGAGACAGATCTGCTTGTGCTCCTCGGGCATGCGAGCCAGGGGCACGATCTTGCCGGCGTGCACGATCGCGGAATCGAGCCCGGCCGACACGCACTCGTGCAGGAACACGCTGTTCAGCGCATGGCGGGCGGAGGGCTTCAGACCGAAGCTGACGTTGGACACTCCGAGCGTGGTGAAACAACCGGGGATCTCGGCTTTGATGCGCCGAATCGCGTCGATGGTGTGTTGGGCGTCGAGGCGCAGATCGTCGTCGCCGGTCGACAACGGAAACGTGAGGGCATCGAAGATGAGGTCGCTGGCGGTCAGTCCGTACCGATCGACCGCGATTCGGTGCAGACGATGGGCGATCTCCAATTTCCACTCGACGTCGCGGGCTTGGCCCTTCTCGTCGATCAACAAGCACACCACCGCGCAGCCGTACTCGCGAGCGAGCGAGAACACGCGGTCGAGACGACTGCCCGGTTCCTCGCCGTCCTCGAGGTTGGCCGAGTTCAAGATGGCCCGGCCGCCGATGTGCATGAGTCCGGCCTCCATCACCTGGGGCTCGGTGGAGTCGAGCACGAGGGGAACACTGGCTTGGGTGCCGAAGCGTGAGGCGATCTCGTCCATGTCGACCACGCCGTCGCGACCCACGTAGTCGACGCACACGTCGAGAACGTGCGCGCCCTCGCGGATCTGCTCGGTGGCCATCTTGGTGCAGTTGTCCCAGTCGCCGGCGATCATGGCGTCACGGAAGGCTTTCGAACCGTTGGTGTTCGTGCGCTCACCGATGATGAGGAACGAGTTGTCCTGCTTCACGGGCACCGACGAGTAGATGGACGACACGCTCGGCTCGATCAGGGCCGTGCGGCGGGGGGCCGCGAGCCCGCGCACCGCGTCGACGACGGCCTTCAGGTGCGCCGGGGTGGTGCCACAACAGCCACCCACCACGCCGATGCCGAGATCGGTGACGTGATGGCGATGGAACTCGGCCAGTTTCTCGGGGGTGAGGTCGTAGTGCGTGCGTCCGTCGACGACGCTCGGAAGCCCGGCGTTCGGCAACACGCTGATGGGCATGGTCGCGTACTGACTGAGATAGCGCAGGTGTTCCTGCATCTCGGCCGGTCCGGTGGCGCAGTTGATTCCGAACACGTCGGGTCGCATCGCACCGATCGCGGTGAGCGCGGCTCCGATCTCTGATCCGACCAACATGCGTCCGGTGGTCTCCATGGTGACCTGCACCTGGATGGGCACCTCGCGACCCTCGGCGGCCATGGCGCGGCGACAGGCGATCATCGCGGCCTTGATCTGCAACAGGTCCATGCAGGTCTCGATGAGGAAGAGGTCGACGCCGCCGACCAACAAGCCCCGTGCCTGTTCGACGTACGCGTCGCGCAGTTCGGCGAAACGAATGTGACCGAGACTCGGCAACTTGGTGCCGGGTCCGATGGATCCGGCGACGTAACGCGAGCGACCGTCGGACTCGTAGTCGTTCGCCGTCTCGCGGGCCAGACGAGCGGCGGCCACGTTCAATTCGTACGCCTGCTCGGGGATGTCGTACTCGGTGAGCACCGTGGAGAAGCTTCCGAAGCTGGCGGTCTCCAACGCGTCGACGCCCACGTCGAGGAAGGCCGAGTGCATCCGTCGGATGACGTCGGGACGCGTCAAGCAGAGCATCTCGTTACACCCTTCGAGTGACGCGCCGCCGAAGTCGTCGGGCCCGAGATCGAGTCCCTGCACGAACGTCCCGAAGGCGCCATCGAAGACGATGACCCGTTCGTTGATCGCGTCGAGATAGGGCTGTCGGGACATCGAGGAAACGCTTCGAAGACGATGACCCGTTCGTTGATCGCGTCGAGATAGGGCTGTCGGGACATCGAGGAAACGCTACCCCTATGCGGCGTGTGACCGAAGGTTCATCGGGTTTTCGCGTGTGTTTGCCGGTTCTGACCTCTCGTCATCGGTCACACCCTTGTAGCGTCTCCGACGTGGCCAAGGTGCGTGTGTATACCCGAGAAGGTGATGACGGCACCACCGGTCTCTTCTACGGGGGACGTGTTCCCAAGGACAGCCAACTTCCGCGGGCCTACGGCACCGTCGACGAGGCTCAGGCGGTCATCGGCATGGCTCGCGCCGAATCCGGGGCCGGCTCGGAGTTGGAGTCCTTGCTCATTCCGATCATGCGGGACCTGTGGGTGCTCATGGCCGAGTTGGCCACACTTCCGGAGAACCGCTCGAAACTCGACCCCGGTGTGACCTGCGTGGAATCCGGAATGGTCGATCGTCTCGAGAAGATGATCGACGAACTCGACACCCGCTTCGATCGTCCCACCGAATTCGTGGTCCCCGGGGGCAACAAGGTGTCGGGATGGCTCGACGTCGCGCGCACCGTCGTGCGCCGCGCCGAACGACACGCCTTGATGGCGGCCCCGCCGCCGTCACACGTGGTGCCGTATCTGAACCGTCTTTCCGACTTGCTCTGGACCATGGCTCGTTGGCAAGAGGGCGAATCCCTACCGGTTCGTGACGTCATCTGAGTCGGGCTCGCACCGCGATCACTAAACTCGGCCCATGGCCAACAACGTCACCGTCGAGTCCGTCCGATCCATCCCCAAGACCGTCGAGGTGATCGGTGTGCCGGTGGGAACCACCGGAGCCGTGCCGCGGCAGCTGGGTTTGTCTCGTGCCGCGCTGACCGCGCACGGTTTCGACGGCAAGGTGGGCCAAACGCTGACCGTGCCGTCGTCGTCGGGTCCGACCGTCATCGCGGTGGGCATCGGTGATCCGCGCAAGGCGACCGCGGCGACGGTTCGCCGCTCGGCCGCGGCGCTCGCCCGTGCGGCGTCGCGCCGCGCCTCGGTGGCCACCACGCTCGTGGATTCGGTCTCGCTCGATGCCCGTTCGGCGGCGCAGGCCGCGGTGGAAGGTTTCGTGTTGGCGTCGTACCGGTACACCGACCTCAAGTCCGGTGTCGAGAACCCGGCGGTCACGCTTTCTCTCGTGGCCACGGGCTCGCGGGCCAAGGGTTGTGATGCCGGAGTCGAGCGTGGTCGCACGACCTCGGCGGCCGCGTGGACCGCCCGTGATCTGGCCAACACCCCGCCGGCGTACCTGACCGCACGAATGCTCGCCGATCGCGCGGTGGCCATGGCCAAGGAATCCGGCCTCGAGGTCGAGGTGTTCGACAACGACAAGTTGGCCGTCATGGGTTGTGGCGGATTGCTCGGCGTCAACCGGGGCTCCACCGAACCGGCGCGCATGGTGAAACTGACGTATTCGCCCGCCGGTGCAACGGGCCACCTCGTCATGGTGGGCAAGGGCATCACCTACGACTCCGGTGGAATCAGTTTGAAGCCGAGCGACGCCAGCCACGCCAACATGAAGATGGACATGTCGGGCGCGGCCGCGGTGTTGTCGGCGATGAGCGCGCTGAAGGCTCTGCGCTGCCGCACCAAGGTCACCGGCTACCTGATGTGCACCGACAACCGTCCGTCGGGAAGCGCGGTCGCCATGGGTGACGTCCTCACGTTCCGCAACGGCAAGACCGCTGAGATCCACAACACCGACGCCGAGGGTCGCTTGGTGCTGGCCGATGGCTTGTCGCTCGGCGTGGAGACCAAGCCCGATGCCATGGTCGACATCGCGACCCTCACCGGAGCCTGCATGGCCGCACTCGGTACCAAGATCGCCGGCGTGCTCGGAACCAACGATGCGTTCATCGATCAGGTGAAGAACTCGGCGGGTCGCGCCGACGAGCCGGTGTGGCAGTTGCCGCTCGAGCGCGACTACCGACGTCTGCTCGATTCGAACGTGGCCGACATGCGCAACATCGGTGGTCCCTACGCCGGAGCGATCACGGCGGCGCTCTTCCTGGCCGAGTTCACCGGCGACGTTCCGTGGGCGCACCTCGACATCGCCGGCCCCATGAGTGTCGACGGTGACGATGGCTGGCTCAGCCGTGGCGCGACGGGCTTCGGAACCCGATTGCTCATCGATCTGGCGCTGAACTTCACGAAGCCGAAGCGCTGACCGCCGTCGTTTCGTCGTCCTGCTCGTCGTGCAGGTCGTGGGCGACGGCGAGAGCCGCGAAGTTGTCGACGTCGCTCCAGAGTGCGTGAGCCCGCTGCAGACGTTCGGGTAGTCGGGACAGGTGACGCACACTCAACGGTGGCACCACCGTTCGCACGGCCACGGCGTCGTTCAATTGGCGAGCCAGGCCGAACATCACCAGTCGTTGCAGGGCGCGGGCGAACGCGTTGGTTCGGCTCGCGTCCCAGCCGAGACCCAGAGCCGCGGCGGTGGAGGCAAGATCCACTCGATGCCCATCGGGGTGCGCCACCGCGATCAGCGCCAATCGCCGGAGCAACCACGTGGCGGTCGGTCCGAGGATGCCGAGCCAGAACACTTCGACGTAGTCGCCCAGTGCGTCGTGACCGAGGCGCTCGATCAGCGGATCGCGCCACGGCAAGACGACGAGTCGGTCGGACGACGAGTTGGTGGGACGTGTGGTCATGAAGCCTCCGAGGTGATCGCGGCGGGGGTGAGCGCAGGTGGCGAGACGCTGGTGATCGGTGGGAGACTGCGCGGGTGTCCGACCATCCCATCGCCACGTCCTCGACGATCCGCTGTTCGACGAAGTCGTCGGTTGGGTCGCCGCGGCCGAGCGGATCACCGTGCTCACCGGGGCCGGTATCTCGACGGGTTCGGGGGTGCCGGACTTTCGCGGACCGAACGGTTTGTGGACGTTGAATCCCGGCGCCGAGCGCGCGGCGCAGGTCCGCTACTACCTGGAGGACGAAGAGGCTCGGCGCGCGGGTTGGCGCGCGGCGCTCGATCGTCGGATGGGAAAGATCACTCCCAACGTCGGTCATCTGGCGTTGGTCGAACTGGAACGTCGCGGCAAGTTGCTCGGCCTGGCGACACAGAACGTCGACGGTCTGCACATCGCGGCCGGTAACTCGCCCGAGATCGTTCACGAGTTGCACGGCACCTGGCGTTTCTCGCGCTGTTTCGGTTGTGGTGATCGCCGACCGGTGGACGAGACCGTCGAACGTGTGGCCGCGGGTGACCACGACCCGCGTTGCTTGTTGTGCGGGGGAGTGATGAAGCGTGACGTCGTGCTGTTCGGCGAGGCCCTCGACGAGGAGGTCATCGGGGCGGCCATGATCGCGTCCGAGGCCTGCGACCTCTTTCTGGCCATCGGCACCTCGCTCGGTGTCACCCCGGCGGCCAACACCATCGCGCGCGCCCGGGCCGCGGGAGCCCGTACCGTGATCATCAACGGCCAGCCCACTGATCGCGACCATTTCGCCACCGTCAGCCTGCGGGGCGACATCAGCGAATTCCTTCCCACGCTGGTGTTCCGGGCCACCGGAGACGGACCCGCCGGCCGGTTGAATTCCCGACCAAACCGGTAGGCTTTCGCCATGGCGACGTTCCGAGACCTCCTAGCCGCGGCCAAGTCCGAGATCACCGAGATCGACACCGCGGCCGCCCAGACATTGATCGACGCCGGCGGCGTCACGGTGCTCGACGTGCGCGAACCCGACGAATACGCCGAGGGCGCACTGCTCGGGGCGTTGCACATCCCGCGCGGCCATCTCGAGGCCCAGATCGAAGGACGCATTCTCGACAAGGACTCCACCGTGGTGGTCTATTGCGCCGGTGGTGTGCGTAGTGCGTTCGCGGCCAAGACCCTGGGCGAATTGGGGTATGGCAACGTGCTGTCGATGGCCGGTGGCTATGGCAAGTGGAAGGACGAGGGACGCGCGTGGAAGGCGCCGGCGTCGCTCACCGCCGAGCAGACGAATCGTTACAAGCGCCACCTGTTGTTGCCCGAGGTGGGTGTCGAGGGCCAGGCCAAGCTGTTGAACAGCAAGGTGTTGTTGCTCGGTGCGGGCGGACTCGGTTCACCGGCGGCCTTGTACCTCGCCGCCGCGGGTGTGGGCACGTTGGGCATCGTCGACATGGACGAGGTGGACGCCAGCAACCTGCAACGTCAGATTCTGCACAACATCGATCGCATCGGTGATCGCAAGGTGGACTCGGCGAAAAAGACGTTGACTCTGTTGAACCCCGACGTCGACGTGGTCACCTACGACACGCGCTTGTCGGCCGAGAACATCATGGACATCATCGCCGGGTACGACGTGATCGTCGATGGCGCCGACAACTTCCCGTCGCGGTACCTGCTGAACGACGCCAGCGTGAAGTTGGGCATCCCCGTCGTGCACGGTTCGATCTTCCGTTTCGAGGGAATGGTGTCGGTGTTCCATCCGAAGCAGGGTCCGACCTATCGCGACATGGTTCCCGAGCCGCCGCCGGCCGAACTGGCTCCGTCGTGCGCCGAGGCCGGCGTGCTCGGTGTGTTGCCGGGCATCATCGGCTCCATCCAGGCCCTCGAGGCCATCAAGATCCTGCTCGAGTTGGGTGACGGTTTGATCGGTCGCATCCTGGCGGTGGACACCACCGAGATGAGCTTCCGTACCTTCAAGTTGCAAGCCGACCCGACCAACCCGGTGACCTGGGCGAATCGCGACAAGATCCAGGTGCGCGACCTCGACGGTGGCTTTCTCACTGATACGGCTCTCTCACTGACCCGGCTTTCTCACTGACACGGCTCTTTCACTGACCCGCGCTCACGCGTCGAGTTTCTCGCGTTCCTGCACGACGACGCCGGTCAGCACCAACGCCATTCCCACCAGGTCGATCGCCGACGGTCGTTGATCGAGGGCGATGAAGGCCACCACGGTGGCCGTCACCGGCAAAAGCGCCAGCAGCACGCTGAAACGACGGATGGGAATGCGTCGCAACACCGACTGGTCGATGCCGTAGCCGATGGCGTTCGACATCACGCCGACGAACATGCACAACAGGATCAAGTAGGGGGACGACCACACGGGGCCACTGGACGGCGCGCCGATGGGGGTGATCACCACGGAGCCGATCAACAAGCCGAATCCGAGGCCGGAGACACCACGATTCTGCTGGGCCACCTTCGATCCGATCACGATGTAGGTGGCCCACATGGCCGAGGCCAGGAAGATGAACAACAGCCCGAGTGGTTCACCGTCGATCTCGACTCCCGACAACACGGCGACGCCGATGGCAGCCAACACCAAAGCCAGCGCGTTGCGTCGTGAACGCGTGCGCACCGCGGCCACGGCGATCGGGCCGATGAACTCGATGGCGACACCCTTGCCCAGCGGCAGGCGATCGATGGCCAAGTAGAAGAACGTGTTCATCAGCGCGGTGGCCACGCCGAACACGGTCATGGCCACGAAATCGGCACGGGTCCATGGCCGGAACAGGTGACGTCCCGACACCAACAGCAGGGCGACGGCGGCACCGAACACGCGCAACCACGCCACGGTGGCCGGGTCCACCCGATCGAACAGGTCGATGGCGATGACGGCGCCGATGTACTGCGCGGTCGCGCTCAGGACGAAGAGAGCCTCCGGCGACGCCGTGGCCATGAACCTCCCGACGGGGGACTCGGGGGCAGGGGAGTGATCGACGGAGTTCAGTCGAACAGTTCGGGATCGGTGCGGCAGATCTCCTGCCACAGCGGTTGGAACTGGAACCATCCCGCGAGCGAATGCCCGGTCTGATCGCGCGTGTAGGCGGCGTATTCGGGCTTGATGTGCTTGGGGGTGCCGGCGGCCATGGCGAGCAGTTGCGCCTGACACGAACGATCCATGGACAAGAACCAGAACGCGGCTTCCTCGACGGTGCTGCCGACGGTGAACAGGCCGTGGTTCTGGTGGATGGCCGCCTTGCCGCGCGGGAACATGGAGGCCAGTTCCTTGCCGGCGTCGACGTCGAACACGACGGCACCACCCTGCTCGGAGATCACCACGTGATCCTCGTAGAAGATGCAGGCGTCCTGGGTGATGGGATCGAGGGGTATGCCGAGCGAACTGAACGCTTTTCCGTGCACCGAGTGCGCGTGCGCGGCGGCGATCACGTCGGGGCGTGCCGCGTGGATCGCCGAGTGGATGACGAAGGCCGCGCGGTTGACGGGCAAATCGCCCACCACGACCTCGCCGTGGTGATTCACCAGTAGCAGATCGCTCACGCGCATGTGGCGGAAGCTGAGGCCGAAGGGGTTCACCCAGAAGTGATCGGGCTTCTCGGGGTCGCGCACGGTGATGTGGCCGGCCACACCCTCGCCGAAACCCATGCGGCCGAAGATGCGCAACGCACCGGCCAGACGGGACTTGCGGTAGGCGCGCTCCTCCTCGACGGTGTTGAACGAGGGCATCGCGAGCAGGTTGGCGTTGCCGCCCTGGGCGGCGGCGAGAGCGGATTCGGCGTTGGTGGTCACGTGACGAAGACTAGACCCGACACCGCGCGCCACCCACCAGCCTCGGCGACGAGCGGGACCGCGCCCTCGTGGTGGCACAATCGTTCCATGAACTTCGAGATCGCCCCCTCGGGCATCGCCCCGACCGCGGCCAACTACGCGCACGCGATCCTGAGTGTCGGCCCCGCACGACTTCTGCACACGTCGGGCATCGTGCCGATCGCCGCCGACGGATCGGTGCCGGCGGATCTGGCCGAGCAGGCCGCCACCGTGTGGAGCAACCTGCGGGCCATCCTCGAGCAGGCGGAGATGAACGTGACCGACATCGTTTCGGTCACCACCTACGTCGTGGTCGGAGAGCCGCTGGCTCCCGTGATGGCGGCGCGGGACGCCGCGCTCGGTGGGCATCGGGCCGCCAGCACGTTGGTCACCGTGCCCGCCCTGGCGCGCCCCGACTGGCGCATGGAGATCGCCCTCGTCGCCGCCCGTTGAGATCCTCGTCCCGAGATGGGTGATCGGCGGGCCCGCCCCGTACAGTCGGGGGTGATGAGCGACGACATCCGCACCGACTCCGGTATCGAAATCAAGCCCCTGTACACCGCGGCCGACCTGGCCGGCTTCGACGCCACCACGCAGTTGGGTGAGCCGGGCAAGCCCCCGTACACCCGCGGCGTCTATCCGACCATGTACCGCGGCAAGTTGTGGACGATGCGCCAGTACGCCGGCTTCGGCACGGCGGAGTCCACCAACGAGCGCTTCAAGTTCCTGCTCGGTGCCGGACAGACCGGGCTGTCGTGTGCATTCGACCTCCCCACCCAGATGGGGTACGACTCCGATCATCCCCGCGCCGAGGGCGAGGTGGGCAAGGTCGGCGTGGCCATCGACTCCATGGCCGACATGCGATTGCTGCTGAAGGACCTGCCGCTCGACAAGGTCACCACGTCGATGACCATCAACTCCACCGGCGCGATCCTTCTGCTGATGTACGAGTTGGTCGCCGAGGAGCAGGGCGTGGCGTCGACCGCGATCAGCGGCACCATCCAGAACGACCTCCTGAAGGAGTACATCGCCCGTGGCACGTACGTGTACCCGCCGCGGCCGAGCATGCGCATCATCACCGACATCTTCGAGTACTGCGCGAAGCACGTCCCGAAATGGAACACCATCTCCATCTCCGGTTACCACATTCGTGAGGCGGGCTCGACGGCCGTGCAGGAGATCGCGTTCACCATCGCCAACGGCATCGCGTACGTCGAAGCCGCCATCGCCGCGGGTCTCGACGTGGACGACTTCGCTCCGCGTCTGTCGTTCTTCTGGAACGCGCACAACAACTTCTTCGAGGAAGTGGCCAAGTTCCGCGCCTCGCGCCGCATCTGGTACCGCCTGATGAACGATCGATTCAAGGCGAAGAAGGAGTCGAGCAAGTTGCTGCGGTTCCACACCCAGACCGGGGGAAGCACGCTCACCGCTCAGCAACCCGAGAACAACATCGTGCGCGTGGCGTTGCAGAGCATGGCCGCGGTGATGGGCGGAACCCAGAGCCTGCACACCACCGGATTCGACGAGGCGCTCAGCCTGCCGACGGAACGCGCGGCGCGCATCGCCCTGCGCACCCAGCAGATCATCGGCTACGAGAGCGGCATCGCCGACACCCCCGATCCGTTGGCGGGCAGTTACCTGGTCGAGACGCTCACCGACGAGATCGAGCGATTGGCTCTGGAGTACATCGCGCGCATCGACGAGATGGGCGGTGCGGTCGCGGCGATCGAGGCCGGTTATCAGATGGACGAGATCGAACAGGCCGCCTACGAGTACGCCAAGTCCATCGACGACGACGAGCGCGTCATCGTCGGAGTCAACAAGTTCGGTGTCGACGACGACCCCGAGCCCGAGGTGTTCCCGATCGATCCCGCGCTCGAGCGTGGTCAGAAGAAGCGGCTCGGCGAGTACAAGGCCGCGCGCGACCAGGCCAAGGTGACAGCGGCTCTCGACGCGGTGGTGGCCGCGGCCAAGACCAGCGACAACCTCCTGTACCCGATGAAGGAAGCCCTGCGGGCCGATGCGACGTTGGGCGAGATCAGCGACGCTTTGCGCGGCGTGTTCGGGATCTACCAGCCCTGATCAATCCGCGATTCGCATGACGACGGGTGCCGGTCGCTGCGGTGTCTCCATCGTCTCGGCTTGGTAACCCACGTAGAAGATTCCGGCGATGTGAGTGCCGGGATCGAAGCCGGCGAACTCGGCCACCGCGTCGTGCGAGCCCTTCGGACACGAACCCCAGTACGTGGCGATTCCGCGCGCGGTGGCGGCCAGCATCAGGTTCTGGCAGGCCGCCGCGACCGCGTCGCGATTCTCGGTGGTGCGCTCGTCGGAGTCACCGGGGATCGACCCGATGATCAAGATGTTCGGGGTGCGCTCGTACTTGGTGAGAGCCTTGCTGACCTTGTTGGGGTCGTCGCCGTGGGCGGCCATCGCGTTCGACACCACCCGTCCGAGTCGGGATCGACCGGCGCCGGTGACCGAGGCGAAGCGCCAGGGCCAGGTGCGCTTGTGGTTGGGGGCCCACGTGGCGAGCTCGCACAATTCGACGATGACGTCGTCGGGGACCGGTCGTTCGCGGTCGACGAACATGTTGGTGCGACGCGCGCGGATGACGTCGTCGATGGACGCGTGGTCGACGTTCATGACGCGAATCGATCGGCGAGCCGCTTCAGCGTCTTCTCGATCGAGACCCGGTTCTTGGCCGGGTAGTTCATGACGCGCATCATCAACTGCGACTTCGACGTGTTCCAGTCGAACTGTTCGGTGACCATCGTGCCACCCTCGACGGGTTCCAGGATGTAGCGCCACACGTGACCACCGAAGTGACGCCACGCGATCCGGCGCGGTTCGTCGAACTCCACGACCTCGTTCGTGATCTTGTACTTCACTCCGAGTTTCATGTCCATGCCGAACGTGGCGCCCAGCGACAATCGTGCGGGTGCCGACGATTGAGCGTTCTGGATGGAACCCGAGCCGTCGATCTCGCCGTGTTTCGACGGATCGGCCAGCAGGTCGAAGATGGTCGCCGGATCGGCGTTCACCTTCACGGTCACCGACACGATCTTGCTCGGATCTGATTTCTTGGGCACTGAACTCGACATGATCTGCTCCTTCAACGGGTTCGGGTGAGATGGGCGTGCACGGCGTCGGCGGCTCGGCGACCCGAGTACAACGCCCCCTGAATGGACGCGGTGTCGCGGTGGTCACCGGCCACGAAGATGTTGTCACGCAGATGGACGCGCTTCTTCGGCGAGAAGGGCGGGCTCTGGTCGGGCTGTCCGTGGGCGATCCGGTACGTGCGCAGATGTCGCCAGGACTCGGCCCGGGGTCCGAACATCCGCGACATCTGTTCGCGCACGGTGGTCTCGAGGCCGTCGTCGAGCGAACCCGGAACGGCGGCCGCGATCAAATGGCTTCCCGCGGGGGCGTAGTGCGGGCTGACGTTGCTCATCACGGCGATGTTCAGCGCCGGACCCTCGGCCGTGCCGTCGAGAATGATGTAGCGCGACGTGGTGGGGGCCTCGTCGGCCGCGAAGTAGACGCAGGACACCGAACGTGAACGTACCGCGGGCAGTCCGAGCAACGTCGCCGCGACCGGGCCCTCGGTGGCCACCAGCACCGCGTGCGCCTCGACGCGTCGACCGTCCACCTCGACGCCGTCGGAGTGGATCGCGGTCACCGGGGTCGACAGATGAATCGAACCCGCATCGATACGACTCGCCAACTGCGCGGGGATCACGCCCATGCCGTGCGCGGGAACCGCCGCGTCGCCTTGGCTGAGCATGCGGAAGACCACGTCGAACATGCGTCGGGAGGCGTCGAGGTTCGGGTCCAGCTGGATTCCGCCGACCAACGGGGTGAAGAAACGTCGCACCATTCGCTCGGAGAATCCGGCCCCGCGAAGCATCTCGGCGGTGGTGATGTCGTCACCCCGCAACAACTGGGACCCGTCACCACGACGAACCCGAGCCCGAAGCACGGCGATGCGACCCTTGTCGAGGGGAGTGCCGACGGGCGCCGTGGCGGTGGCGAGCAACGTCGACGGCTTGCGGAAGGGGTCCGACACCGTGTGCCCACGACCGTTCATCCACACCAACGCACCGGGATCGAAGGCCCGCAGATCGAGAGCGTCCACGTCGAACTGTCGTTTCATCTCCGGGTACGCGGTGAGCAGAACCTGGAAGCCTCGATCGAGGAGGAAGCCGTCGACCCGGTCGGTGCGCACCCGGCCGCCGATGCCGTCGGACGCCTCGAGCACCGTGACGTCGTGCCCCCGTTCACGGAGCAACCGCGCCGCCGACAAACCGGCCAATCCGGCTCCGACCACCACCACATCGGAACGCTCGGGTAACGGAGCGGTCATGTCAACGCTTCAGAAGATGACGCAACGCCGATTCGAGGTCGCGATGGATGAAGGAGTACCCACTCGACTCCAGAATCTTGGGCATCACCTTTTGTCCCGTGAACAGCAGGGCGTCGGCCAGTTCTCCGCCGAGCAGCAACTTGGGTCCGAACGAGGGAACGGGCAACAGCGCCGGTCGCTTCAGAACCTTGGCCAGCACGCGGGTGAACTCGGCCTGCGTGACGGGTTCCGGGGCGGTCAGGTTGACGGCGCCGCTCACGTTGGAGCGCAGGAGATGGTCGATGGCGGCCACCTCGTCGTCGATCGAGATCCAGCTCTGCCACTG
Organism: Ilumatobacteraceae bacterium; assembly: GCA_021298195.1. Classification (GTDB taxonomy): domain Bacteria; phylum Actinomycetota; class Acidimicrobiia; order Acidimicrobiales; family Ilumatobacteraceae; genus Casp-actino8. The sequence goes on along the minus strand of JAJTEQ010000031.1, from coordinate 16,169 downwards.
GCGGCCCGAACCCATGCGACCGCCGGCACCCAACTTGAACAACGGCAACAACTTCTTGAGCGCTCCACCCTCGGGGCTGAGCACGATCCCGGTGCGCAGGTATGCGGTGCGAACGCCGGCGGCCACGGCCTTGGCGGCGCTGGCCTCCCATTGCACGCACACGTCGGCGAGGAAACTCGTTCCGGCAGCCGACGACTCGTCGAACTCGGTGTCGAGCGAAGCGCCGTAATAACCGATGGCGGAGCCGGACAGGAGAACCTTGGGCCCGTCGGCGAGATCCGCCATGGCCGACGCCAGGAGCGCGGTGCTCTTGGTGCGACTCTCGAGGATCTCGCGTTTGTAGTCGTCGGTCCATCGCTTGTCGCCGATGCCGGCCCCGGCCAGATGAACCACCGCGTCGACGCCCCTCAAGCGGTCGGCGTCGATGCGACCCGCGGCGGGGTCCCAGGCGATCGTCGAATCCGAGCTGGAGCCGGTGCGGGTGAATCGGATGACGCGATCACCCGTGGAAGCGAGGTGCGCGGCGAGCGCGGTGCCGATGAGGCCACTGGCTCCGGTGATGGCGATGGTGCGGGAGGACATGGTCGCAGGCTACGACCGCTTCGGTGAGGTTGAGAGACCGGAGCGAATCGGTGACGTCTAGATCTCGACGTGCGAACCGACCTCGAAGATCTGGTCCTTGGGCAGGTTGAAGAACCGGCCGGCACTGTCGGCGCCGCGATTCAGCAACACGAACAATTGCTCCGCCACCGGGTTCATGCCGGGGGCCTTGCCGGCGACGATCGATTCGTGACCGAGGAAGAACGTGGCCTGCTTGGGATCGAAGTCCAGGCCTCGTTCCTTGATGCTCGACAACGCGCTCACCACGTCGGGTTCCTCCATGAAGCCGAAACGCAGCAGGATCTGGAACACTCCGGGTTCGACCTTGGTGACGACGGTCCGCTCGCTCGGGTCCACGCGGGGCACCTCGGCGGTTTGCACGGCCACGATCAGGGTGCACTTGTGCAGCACCTTGTTGTGCTTCAGATTGTTCACCAGTGCCGGCGGAGCCTTGCCCAGATCCTTGAACATGAACACCGCGGTGCCGGCCACGCGGGCCACGTCCACGTGCTCGTCGAGCACCTCGACGATGGGGCGCTCGCCACGGTGGATTCGCGCCGCCACCAGTTGGCGACCGCGGCGCCAGGTGGTCATCTGGGCCAACAGCACGATGGCCACCAGCAACGGGAAGTTGCGGCACACCTCGTAGAACAACAGCGTGGTGACGAGCATCGTGGACGTGACGGCGATTCCGTACGCCGATGCGAGGGCCTTGGACGACTGGAACGTCACCACCAGGCCGATACAACCGATCATCAGCAACCAGTTCACGAGCGGCACGTAGACCTGTCCCCGGTGCGACGACGAGGTGTGGCTGATCTTGACGCGGGGCAGGTAATCCAATTGAACGGCTTGCACCGTGAGCGAGAACGCACCGGAGATGAGGGCCTGTGACGCGATGACGGTCGCCATGGTGGCCAGCACGACCAGCGGCAGAACTCCCCACTCGGGAGCCATCTTGAAGAGCGGGCGTTCGACCGCTTCGGGATCGTTCAGGATGAGCGAGGCCTGTCCGAAGTAGTTGAGCAGAAGTCCGGGGAGCACGAGCCCGTACCAACTCCACAGAATGGGGCGACGGCCGAAGTGACCCATGTCGGCGTAGAGCGCCTCACCACCGGTGACCACGAGGAAGATGGAGCCCAGTGTGAGGAACGACTTCATGGGCGATTCGGCGAAGAAGTCCACCGCGTAGATCGGGTTCACGGCCTTGAGCACGCTGGCATCCTCGAGAAGTTGTCCGAGCCCGAGCACACCGAGGACCGTGAACCACACCATCATCACCGGACCGAAGACGCGTCCGATGCCGGCGGTTCCCCGTTTTTGCACGAGAAAGAGCACGGCGAGGATGGCCACGGCGATGGGGATGATGAAGTCGTCCAGGGCGGTGGTGGCCTCCTTCACGCCCTCGACGGCGCTCAGCACCGAGATGGCCGGCGTGATGAGCCCGTCGCCGTAGAGCAACGCCGTGCCGAAGACACCGAGACCCACCACGACGCGACCGCGGCCTTTCAGGGTGCCCTTGGGCATGACCATCGCGGTGAGGGCCAGGATTCCCCCCTCTCCGTGATTGTCGGCCTTCATCACGAAGGTCAGGTACTTGATGGAGATGATGATCACGAGGGCCCAAAAGGCCAGGGATGCCACGCCGAAGGCGTACACGGGGTTCGAGGCGTCGAGGTGCTGGTGCTCGAACGCCTCGCGGAACGCGTACAACGGCGAGGTGCCGATGTCGCCGTACACGATCCCCAACGCCCCGAGGGCGAGGGCGCCCATGCCGGCCTTGTGGCCGCCGTGTTGTCCGTCACCGGATTGGTCGCTGGCGGATGTGGGGGAGTCGACGGACCCGCTCGAGTCGCTCGACGACTCTTGTTCGAAAGTCACGTCGCGATGCTAGCCACGCGGTGCCTCGGGTGGACATTTCGGGCTCTAGCCTGCGGTGTCGTGAAGACCCGCACGTTGTTGCTGTTGTCGGTCGGATGCGGGTTGCTGATCGTGTTGGCCGGGGGGATCAAACTCTTGCAGGTGGCCACGGACCGCGCCGACGTTCCGGTGCTGGAGTTGGGTGACGAAGCGCTGGTCGGCGACATGACGGTGGTGGTGAGCGCCATCGAAGCGACGACTTCTGGCGTGAACGTCTCGGTCGAGTTGTCGGGAGTGCCCGGTGCGGCGGTTCTCGAGGGCTGGTCGATGCTGGGTGATGGCGAACTGAGCGAACCCTCGGCGGCGGTGTCCGACGGAGCGTGTGATGCCACGACCATCGTTCCGGACGGTGGGGCGGAGATCCGCTGTACCTTGCGGTTTCCGGCCGTCGAGGCCGAGCAGTACGTGGCGTACCAGCGAGGTGGGGAGTTGCGTCGCTGGGCACCCTGAGCCGTTGGTGCAACGTTCGGCCCGGAACATGCCCGTTTCGGTACATGAAATGGGTCATGAGCCCCGTGGCCCGACCCGCCTGACGGCTACCGTTGTCTGCGCACAGCGCCACGGGCGCACAGATGTCGGAGGTGGTCCGTACGGCCGAGCAATTTGACCTGGTGGTGATCGGTGGCGGTCCCGGCGGCTATGGCGCCGCGTTGTACGCGGCGTCGGCCGGCATGAACGTGGCCTTGGTCGAGCGCGACGCTCTCGGCGGCACGTGTCTGAACCGCGGGTGCATTCCCGCCAAGGCGTTTCTCGAGACCGCGTCGGTGTACCGACACGTGGCTCACGCGTCGGAGTTCGGTATCGAGTCGTCGTCACCGGCGGTGAACTTCGCCACGACCCAGGCGCGCAAGCGAAAGATCGTCGAGGGCCTCGTCAAGGGCATCGGCGGCATGTGCAAGGCCCGCAAGGTGACGGTGTTCAACGGCACCGGTTCGTTGGGTGCCAACCGCACGGTCGCCGTCACCATGGCCGACGGGTCGTCGGCCACCATTCAAGGGGCGCACGTGATCCTGGCGGCCGGTTCGGTGCCGCGCACGATTCCCGGCTTCGATCGTGGTGGTCCCATCATGACCAGCGACGAGGTGCTCGACCTCGAGCACGTACCGGCGCGCGTGGCGGTCATCGGTGGCGGCGCGATCGGTTGCGAGTTCGCCTCCACGTTCGCCGACCTCGGCGCGACCGTCACCATTCTCGAGGGTCTGCCCAAGATCCTTCCGGGTCTCGACACCGATGTCGCCAACGTCGTGGTGAAGTCGTTCAAGAAGAAGAACATCGACATCCGTACCGGAGTGGCCGTGAAGAGTCACGCTCCCACGGCGACGGGTGGCACCGTCGTCACGTTCGGTGAGGGTGAAACCCTGGAAGTCGATGCGGTGGTGGTGTCGGTCGGTCGTCGTCCGTACGCCGACTTGCTCGGCCTCGCGGGCACCGGTGTCGTGGTGACCGATCGCGGATTCGTCGACGTCGATCCGTGGTGTCGCACCAACGAACCCGGTGTCTACGCCGTCGGTGACCTGATCAACACGCCGCAGTTGGCGCACGTCGCCTACGCCGAGGCGATCCTGGCCGTCAAGCACATGCTCGGCGAGGATCCGTTGCCGATCGCCTACGACCGCGTGCCGTGGGCCATCTACTGTCACCCCGAAGTGGCGTGGGCCGGACCGGGCGAGGACGCGGCCAAAGCGGCCGGGCTCGACGTGGTGGTGGCCAAGCACCAGTTCCGTGCCAACAGTCGCGCCCAGATCCTGGGTGAGATCGACGGCTTGGTGAAGATCGTGGCCAAGAAGAACGCCGACGGAACGGCGGGCCAGATTCTGGGCGTGCACATGGTCGGACCGTGGGTCACCGAACAATTGTCGGGCGGCTACCTCGCGGTGAACTGGGAAGCCACGGTCGCCGAAGTCGCCGAGTTCATCCAGCCGCACCCGAGTTTGAGCGAACTGTTCGGGGAGACCGTGCTGTCGATGACCGGCCGTAGCCTGAACGCGTAACCAACGAACACGCAGCCCGCACACGAACGAAGGACGACACGGTCATGGCAGAGGTAACGCTCCCGCAACTCGGCGAAACGGTCACCGAAGGAACCATCACGCGTTGGTTCAAGAAGGTGGGCGACTCGGTGGCCGCCGACGAGCCGTTGTTCGAGGTGTCGACCGACAAGGTGGACACCGAGGTGCCGTCGCCGATCGCCGGTGTGCTCACCGAGATTCGCGTGCCCGAAGGCGACACGGTTCCGGTGGGCGCCGTGATCGCCGTGGTGGGTGCCGCGGGATCGGCTCCGGCACCGGCACCCGCTCCTTCTGCACCGGCACCCGCTCCCGCAGCGGCGCCTGCTCCGGCACCGGCTTCCGCACCGGCTCCCGCTCCCGCAGCGGCGCCTGCTCCGGCACCGGCTCCCGCTCCGGCTCCCGCCGTTGTTTCGGGCAACGACAACCGGTTGCTCTCACCCGTCGTGCGACGACTGGTCGCTGAGCACAACGTGAACGTCGACAGCATCACGGGCACCGGTCCTGGCGGTCGCATCACCCGCGAAGACGTTCTCGACCACATCGACAAACTGGCTGCCGCGTCGCCCGCTCCCGCTTCCGCTCCCACTGTGGCCGCTCCGATCGCCGCTGCAGCGCCCACGTCCGTCCCGGTCACGGCCGCTCCGGTGGTGCGCGTCGGCGAGCGTGACGACGTGGTGGCGTTGTCCAAGATTCGCCAGCTCACCGGCTCGCACATGGTCATGTCGAAGGGTGTCAGCCCCCACGCGTTCAGCGTGGTCGAGGTCGACTACTTCAACGTCGACCAGACCCGCGCGCGCACGAAGGACGAGTTCAAGTCGGCCGAGGGTTTCAGTCTCACGTACCTGCCGTTCATCTCGCGCGCGGTCGTCGACGCGTTGGCCGACTTCCCGCACATGAACGCCAGCATCTCGGGAACCGACCTGGTGGTGCACCGCTACGTCGACCTCGGTGTCGCGGTCGACCTCGACGGCCAGGGTCTGTTGGTGCCGGTCATCCGCAGCGCCGAGGGTAAGCGTCTGCGGGCCATCGCCCGCGAGATCAGCGATCTGGCGTCGCGGGCCAAGAGTCGCAAGTTGAGCCCCGACGAGATTCAAGGTGGCACCTTCACCATTTCGAACAACGGATCGGCCGGCAGCGTGTTGACCATGGCCATCATCAACCAGCCGCAGGTGGCGATCCTGTCGACCGACGCCATCGTCCGCAAGCCGGTCGTGGTCTCGGTGCCCGGCGGTGGTGAGAGCATCGCCATCCACCCGGTGGGTCATCTGGCCATGAGTTGGGACCATCGCGCCTTCGACGGCGCCTACGCCGCAGGCTTCCTGGTGCGGGTGAAGGAGATTCTCGAGACCCGCGACTGGTCGAGCGAGATCTAGCCCATGTTGCGCGTTCGCTGGATCGGGCGCGTCGCTTATCGCGAAGCGCTGGAGTTGCAGACCGCGCTGTTCGAGAACGGAACCGAGTCGCACCTGCTGTTGCTCGAGCATCCGCACGTCTTCACCCATGGTCCGCGGGCCGAACTGGACAAGAACCTGAAGTGCGACCCGGCCGCGGTCGGTGCCGACTTCGTCGCGGTCAAGCGCGGTGGGGACATCACCTATCACGGGCCCGGTCAGTTGGTCGGTTACCCGATCCTGAACATCGACAACGCCATAGGTGCCTCGCAACACGTGTGCGAGGTCGAACAACTGGTGATCGACACGCTCCGTGAGATCGGGGTCGCCGGTGCGGGCCGCATGGAGGGGTACGCGGGCGTGTGGCTCGACGTGGGCACCGAACGGGTGCGCAAGATCAGCGCCATCGGGGTGCGTCTGGCGCACGGTCGCACCATGCACGGTTTCGCGCTGAATATCGATCCCGACATGACCTTCATGCGCGAGCACATCGTTCCGTGCGGTATCGGCGAGTTCCCGGTCACGTCGTTGCGTGAAGAGGGATTCGACGTCGACATGAAGACCGTGGTCGACATCGTCGCCCGTTTGGCCGCCGAGAAATGGAGCGATGGTTCGGGCGAACGACAGGACGTGGCGTGGGTCCATCGCCCCGAGGACCTGTCGCGATTCTCGCGCGGTGAGGGTCCGGGTGAACCGGTCCGCTTGTTGGGTCGCCTGGCCGATGCCGGTGTCGAGGCCGGACTCGACATCACCGATCGCAAACCCGAGTGGTTGCGCCCGCGCGTGAACATCGGCGAGGACGTGTTGCGCATCAAGCGCACGTTGGCCGATCTCGATCTGGTGACGGTGTGCGAGGAAGCCGGTTGTCCCAACCTGTCCGAATGCTGGAAGGACGGCACCGCCACGTTCATGGTGCTCGGTGAGCGTTGCACGCGTGCGTGCGGCTTCTGCTTGGTCGACACCCGCAAACCCGAGCCGCCCGCGAGCGACGAGCCGGCGCGGGTGGCCGAGGCTGTCGAGCGCATGGGGCTGTCGTACGCCGTGCTGACGATGGTGGCCCGCGACGATCTGGCCGACGGTGGTTTCGCGCACGTCGCCGAATGTGTGCGGGTCATCCGCGAGCGCAACCCGCACACCAAAGTGGAGACCTTGGTCTCCGATGCCAAGGGCGAGGCGTCGTCGATCGACCTCCTGGTCGCCGCGCGCCCGGACGTGTTCAACCACAACATCGAGACCGTGGCTCGACTGCAGCGCGCGGTGCGACCCTCGGCCGGTTACGCGCGCAGTCTCGGTGTGTTGTCGCGCGCCAAGTCGGCCGGACTCGTGGTGAAGTCGGGTTTGGTGTTGGGCATGGGCGAGACCGTCGAGGAAGTCGACGGATGTCTGGCCGATCTGGCCGGCATCGGCGTCGACATCGTGACGATCGGCCAGTATCTGCGACCCACGTCGCACCATTTGCCGGTGGCGCGCTGGATCCACCCCGACGAATTCGCCCGCTGGAAGTACCTGGGCGAGAGCCTCGGCATCGGACACGTCGAATCCAGTCCGCTCACGCGCTCCAGCTATCACGCCAAGCAGGCCGCCGAGACGACGGTACCGGTGTCGTTGACGGTGAAGCGTTGAACCGGCGGCGAGTGCTCGGCCTCGTCCCGGCGCACCGTCAGGCCGAGGGCGGGGGCTTCATCGTGCGTCGTCCGTTTCCGTCGGGCGACATCTCGGCGATCGATCCCTTCTTGTTGCTCGACGAGATGGGACCGGTGGAATACGCGCCGGGCAAGGCGGTGGGTGCGCCCGATCATCCGCATCGTGGATTCGAGACGGTCACGTACTTGTTGGCCGGCGAGATCGAGCATCGGGACTCCAACGGAGGGTTCGGCGTCATCACGCCGGGAGCGGTGCAGTGGATGACCGCGGGTGCGGGCATCGTGCACAGCGAACTGCCGACGAACCAGATGATGCGGCTCGGTGGGCGCATGCACGGTTTCCAGTTGTGGGTGAACCTGCGCGCCGCCAGCAAGATGATCCCGCCGCGCTATCAGGGCTACGAGGCGTACGACATCCCATCGCGAGTGCTGGACGGCGGCGGAACCTTGCGGGTGATCGCCGGAGAGGTCGACGGTTTGAACGGCATCGTGGACACCACCAGCCCGGTGACGTTCGCACACGTGTCCCTGCGTGCCGGAGAGTCCGTCGACTGGCAGGTGCCCGATGGTCACACGGCTCTCGTCCACCCCTTCGTGAACGGAGTCGTCGTGAACGGTGTCGAGGCCGACGAGGGACACATGGTGGTGTGCGATCGTGACTCGGGGTCGGTGACGGTGACCGCCGGGGAACGGGAGTGCGAGGTGTTACTCCTCGGTGGGGAGCCGTTGAACGAACCGATCGCGCGGTACGGGCCGTTCGTCATGAACACCCGCGAGGAGATCATCCGGGCCTTCGAGGACTACGAGGCCGGCCGACTGGGTTCGATCGTGGCCACCGGACCCGGCACCAATCGCAACTGAATCGGCGACTGCCAGTAGGTTGGCGAGCGTGAGTGGTCATTCCATCGTCTCCGCGCCGGGTGCCGACGCGGCCGTGTTTTCCGATCGCATCGAACGCACCCGACGCGCCATGCGCGAGCAGGGAATCGACGTCACGTTGTTGTCGGTCGGTCTCGACATGCCGTATCTCACCGGCTATCACGCCATGCCCCTCGAGCGACTCACGATGTTGGTGTTGCCGGTCGACGGCGACGCCACGTTGGTGGTGCCGCGCCTCGAGGCGCCACGCGTGAACCACTTGCCGGAGGTGTTCGACATGGCGCCGTGGGGTGAGACCGAGGATCCGGTGGCGCTCACGGCCGCGCTCGTGACGGCATCGTCGGCGGCCAAGGTGTTGGCGATCGGCGACACCATGTGGGCCCGTTTCCTGGTGGATCTGATGCCGTTGTTGCCCGGTTCCACCTACCGTCGCGCGGTCGACGTGTTGGGCCCTATTCGCATGCGCAAGGACGCCGCCGAGATCGCCGCGCTGAAGGCCGCCGGTGCCGCCGCCGATCGGGTCGCGGCACAGTTGCACGCTGGTGAGATCGATCTTGTCGGTCGCACCGAAGCCCAGGTGTCGGCCGACATCTCGGCGCGATTGTTGGCCGAGGGACACGACGTGGTGAACTTCGCCATCGTCGCCGCCGGCGAGAACGCCGCCAGTCCCCATCATCACCCCGGGTCGCGCGTGATCGAACGGGGCGAGATCGTGCTGTGCGATTTCGGCGGCACCATGAACGGATACTGCAGCGACATCACGCGTTGCGTTCATCTCGGTCCGGTGCCCGGCGACATCGCCGAGGCGTACGCGGTGTTGAAAGCCGCCGAGGCCGCCGGTGTGCGCGCCGCCACCGTGGGCACGCCGTGCGAAGGCGTCGACCGTGCCGCACGTGACGTCATCGATGCGGCCGGCTTCGGCGAGTACTTCATCCATCGCACCGGTCACGGCATCGGAATGGACGCGCACGAGGATCCGTACATGGTGAGCGGCAACACGTTGCCGCTCGAGGCCGGTCACGCGTTCAGCGTTGAGCCGGGCATCTACGTCGCCGGCAAGTGGGGGATGCGATTGGAGGACATCGTGGTGGCCACCAGCGAAGGTCCCGACCCCATGAACCACGCGAACCACGATCTGGTCGTGCTCGACGTCTGACGCGCGGCGATCGCGTCAGCGGGTCAGGAGTGGATGGAGCCGCTCGTCAGTTTCAGGCTGGTCGCGGTGTGGCCGGTGCGACGGGCGATGATCTCGGCGCAGATGGCGATGGCGGTTTCCTCGGGGGTGCGACCGCCGAGGTCGAGACCGATGGGCGACATCAACCGTGACAACTGCTCGGGTGACGAAACACCGACCTCGGCGAGTCGTTCGAGTCGCTTGGCGTGGGTCTTGCGACTACCCATGACGCCGATGTAGCCCACGTTGGTGGCCAATGCTCCCTGCACGGCGGGCACGTCGAACTTCGGATCGTGCGTGAGGATGCACACCGCGTCGCGGGGTCCGAGAGTGTGGCCCCGAGACTCGAACATCGGCGTGGGCCACGTGACCATCACCTCGTCGGCCATGGGGAAGCGCCGCTTGGTGGCGAAGATCTCGCGGGCGTCGCACACGGTCACGCGGTATCCGAGAACCTTGGCCACCCGACCGAGAGCGGCGGTGAAGTCCACCGCTCCGAAGATCCACATCTGCGGCGGCGGCGAGAAACTCTCGATGAACACCACGACCGTGGGAGTGTCCACCAGATCCTCGGGGGTGGCCTGTCCCTCGGGTCCGTAGTGGCGCACACCGGTTCGACCGGCCTCCAGTTCGCCGGCGGTGTCGCGGGCCACCACGCGATTGAGGTCCGGATGACCGAGCGATCCGGACACCTCCTCGGCGCCGTCGATTCGCGTGACCATCAACTTCGCGCCCACGCCGGGACCTTCGACGACGGTGGCCAGGGCCACCGGTGTCTGCGCCCGAACGTGCGCGCGGAACTGCTCGTACAGCGACATGGCTACCAGTCGAGTCGTTCGATGTAGAGCCGGATGATGCCACCGCAGGTGAGTCCCACGGCGAAGGCCTCGTCGTCGGAGTAGCCGAAGGACACCATCTTGCCGGGACCACCGTCGTGGATGATTGCGAGGGCCTCGCTGACGACGGCGCCCTCGACGCAGCCACCGCTGACCGAACCGGCGACCTCGCCGTCCTCGTTGACCGCCATGGCCGCACCGGGATCACGGGGCCCGGAGCCTTCGATGTTGATGACGCGGGCGACGGCCACCTGCTTGCCGGCGGTTCGCCAGCGGTCGATGTCGTCGAGGATCTCGCGCATGGGACACAGTCTGCCGTGAACCGCCCGTGGGCGGCACCCCTCACGAGCCGATCTCGTGGGCGAGGCGCTCCATGGCCTCGACGGAATGTCCCTCCACGAAGCGGTCGACGTACGGCATCGCCGCCGCCATCCCGCGAGCCAACGGTGCGTAGCCCGGGGTCACCTTCAACGGGTTCACCCAGATCGTGCGGAAACTGACCCGCTGCAGACGTCGCATCTGTTCGGCCAGTAGTTCGGGTTCACCTCGGTCCCAGCCGTCGCTGAGTACCACCACGATGGCGCCACGGGCCATGCCGCGTACGCCCCATTCGTCGTTGAAATGTCGCAGACACTCGCCCAGACGGGTGCCACCGCTCCAGTCCTGCACGCGCCCTGACGCCAAGCGCAGAGCCTTGTCGGGATCGCGGGACCCCAACTCGCGGGTGACGCGCGTGAGACGGGTGCCGATGGCGAACGCCTCCACCTTCTGACGACCGGCCACCGCCGCTTGCACGAAGCGCAACAACGCGCGCGCGTACGGTTCCATGGAGCCCGATATGTCGAGCAACAGAACGAGTCGTCGCAGTCGCTGGTCGTTCTCCAGATGGTGGCGGGTGACGGGCTCACCGGCGGTGCGCAAGCTGGAGCGCACGGTGCGCCGCAGGTCGGGTCGACCGCGACGCGATCCGGGCGTCATGCGGAACGAGGAACGCGGGGTGCCGACGAGACGGAGCTTCGACATCAGATCCTGGGCCAGGTGCAGTTCCTCGGGGGAGTAAGCGGCGAAGTCCTTGGTGCGCAGCGTTTCGATGGTGGAAAAGCGCAGGGTGATCGAACCGTCGTCGTCTTCGTCGTCGACGTTCGCCTGGCCGTCGTCCATCGAGCCGTCCTCGGCGTCCATGTTGATGGTGAGATGGAAGGTCTCCGCTTCGACGTCGTCGGATCCGGCGCGACGGGAGTTCCAGAACACCTCGAACGCCCGATCGAACAACGCGATGTCCTCGGGGCGACGAATCAGCGTCGCGCGACCGGCCCAGTACACGTCGTCGCGCCGATCGAGTCCGAGACGAGCGATCGACTCGGTGAAGGTGATGACGTTCCCGATGGGGGTGGTGATTCCGGCCCCGCGCAACACGCGGGTGAATGCCACCGCCATGCGCTCGGCGGGCGAGACGACCGCTTCGTTGACGGCGGGAGCGTTCATGTCAGGCGACGAGCGCGCGTCGCACCGCCGACCTCACGATCTCGGCCATGTCGGCGGCTTCGACACGTTCTTGATCCTCGCGGTACTTGAGCACGGTTCCCAGAGTGGAGCGCACGCTGTCCTCGTCGAGGGTGGTCACACCGAGGCGACCGAGAGCGGTGGCCCAGTCGATGGTCTCGGCGACGCCCGGCGGTTTGTACAACTGCATGGCGCGCAGGGTCTCGGTGGCGGCGGCCACTTGACGGGCCAGGTTTCCGTTCACGTCGGGAACCCGCAGGGAGACGATGGCCACCTCGCGTTCGAACGAGGGATGCTCCACCCAGTGGTAGAGGCAGCGACGCTTGAGCGCGTCGTGAACGTCGCGCGTGCGATTCGACGTGAGGATCACGACGGGCGGTCGCGGCGCGGTGAACGTTCCGAGCTCGGGAATGGTCACTTGGAAATCCGACAGGACCTCGAGCAGATACGCCTCGAACTCGTCGTCGGCGCGGTCGATCTCGTCGATCAACAACACCGGCGGATTCTCGGCCGGCGAAAGTGCGCGCAACACGGCGCGACGCAACAAGAAGCGTTCCTGGTACAGCTGGTTCTCCAGAGCGTCGGCGCCCAGGCCGGCGGCCTCACCGCTGGCTTCGGCGGCGCGCAAGTGCAACAACTGACGTGAATAGTCCCAGTCGTACACGGCTTGCGTGGCGTCGATCCCCTCGTAGCACTGCAGGCGAATCAGTTCGCCACCGGTCAGCCGGGCGAGCACCTTGGCCAGCTCGGTCTTGCCCACGCCGGCCTCGCCCTCGAGCAACAACGGGCGCTGCAAGGTGAGGGCCAGGAAAACCGACGTGGCGAGCCCACGATCAGCCAGGTAACCGAGACGACCGAGGGCCGCGTCGACGGCTTCCACTGAGTCGAGGTCCGGGGGAAGAGAACTCATCGACGACAGGCTAGAGGGGTGCGAGTTGTAATCTCTGAGTCGAGGGGGAAGACATGTTCGATCTGATCATTCGTGGGGGGACCATCGTCGACGGCACGGGGTCGGCCCGGTTCCGGGGCGACATCGCCGTTCGAGGCGGTCGTATCGCGCGCATCGCACCGACCATCGACGAGGCGGCGGCCGAGGTCATCGACGCCACGGGTCGCGTCGTCACCCCCGGGTTCGTCGACATCCACACGCACTACGACGGGCAGGTCTCGTGGGACGACCTTCTCGAACCCACGTCGGGTCACGGCGTCACCACCATCGTGATGGGCAATTGTGGCGTCGGTTTCGCGCCTGTGCGTCCGGGTCGCGAGGAGTGGCTGGTGCAATTGATGGAGGGTGTCGAAGACATTCCCGGCACCGCGTTGCACGAGGGCATCACGTGGTCGTGGGAGACCTTCCCCGAATATCTGGATGCCGTGGCGTCGCGTCACTACAGCATGGACGTGGCCGCGTACGTTCCGCACGCGTCGGTGCGGGCCTACGTCATGGGTGATCGTGGCGCGCGCAACGAGGCCGCCACTCCCGACGACATCGAGGCCATGGGTCGCATCGTGCGCGAGGCGCGCGAAGCGGGTGCGGTGGGTTTTTCCACCAGTCGCACGCTCAACCACAAGGCGCGCGACGGAGAGCCGGTGCCCGGCACCTTCGCGGCCCTCGACGAGCTACAAGGCATGGCCGACGCGTTGGTGGCCGCCGGTGGTGGATTGTTCGAGGTGGCTCCGCAGGGCCTGGAGTTCGATCGTCCGGTCTTCCTCGGCGAGGTGGACTGGATGGCCGGTTTGGCCGAGCGCAGCGGATTGCCGGTGACCTTCGCGATGTTGCAGAACGAATTGAACGCCGATTCGTGGCGCGAGGCCCTCGACGTGGTCGACCGCGTCAACGACAAGGGTGGTCGCATGCACCCGCAGATCGCCGCGCGTCCCTTCGGCATGATGATCGGCTGGGACGGTTATCACTTCTTCTCCAAGCGCCCCACGTTCATGGACCTGGCGTCGAAGTTGTCGATGCCCGAGCTGCGCGCCGAACTGCGACGGGGCGACGTGAAGGCCCGTATTCTCGCCGAGACCGACGCGCCGGCCGATCCGACCAAGCAGTTCGACGGTATCGGGGCGTTCATGCAGATGTCGGTGGACAAGATGTACGCCATGGGCACCCCGCCCGATTACGAGCCCGGGCCGGAATTGCTGGTGTCCAACATGGCCAAGGCCAACGGTCAGGACTCGTTGTCGTTCGCCTACGACCTCTTGAACGAGGACGACGGTCGAGCGTTCCTGATGTTGCCGTTCTTCAACTACGTGGGTGGTTCGCAGGACGCCATCTACGAGATGTTGCAACACCCGGCGACGGTGTCGGGCTTGTCCGACGGTGGCGCTCACGTGCGCATGATCTGCGACGCGTCGATCCCCACCTACGTGCTGACGCACTGGGCCCGCGATCGTCGTCGCGGGCCCAAGCTCACGCTCGAGCAGGCGGTGAAGGTGCAGACGCACGACACGGCCAACGTGGTGGGCTTCCACGATCGCGGTGTTCTGGCCGAGGGCAAGAAGGCCGACATCAACATCATCGACATGGACGCCTTGACGCTGGGCTTCCCGCACGCCGAGGACGACCTGCCCGCGGGTGGCACCCGTTTGCTGCAGACGGCCACCGGCTACGTGGCCACCATCGTGAACGGTGTGGTGACCCGCCGCAACGGCGCCGACACCGGCGCCCGCCCCGGTCGCCTCGTGCGCGCCTGACCCACGACTGGTGGAACTGGTGGCAGGAACAGCCAAGAATTGGCTGTTCCTGCCACCAGAAGAACCAGGGGGATTCCTACGCGTCCGACGCTGACGCGAGGAGCGCCACGAGTTCGGGAATCTTCGCGGCCAGGTCCGCGGGGCCCGCGGGAAGCGCATCGACCGGCCACCAACGCGCGCCCTCGATTGGGCTCAGCGGTGCGTCCATGTCGGCCACGTAGAGCCACGCCACGTTCCAGTGTCGATGAGGTCGTTCACCTCCACGGTCGGTGACGTGCACGAAAGCCGGCGCGTCCGACACCGCGCGCACGTCGTATCGGGTGAGGCCGGTCTCCTCCTCCAACTCGCGCAAGCCGGCGTCGCGCGTGGACTCGTCCCGTTCCACGTGCCCGCCCGGTGTCGACCAACCGAGAGATGGGTGCTTCACGAGCAGGGTGTGGGTGGCGTCGGGACAGAGGATCCATGTGGTGGCGCACACGTGCCCGGGAACGACGGACTCGTCGCCGTTCAAACCGCGGGACAACTCGTCACTGAGGGTGTCGCGGTGGACCGCTCTTTCGACTTCCGCGCGAACGAGGGGCCAGTCACCGGGCACGTCGATGGTGGGATGAGGGAAACCCACGAGGGCTCAGTGCCCTTGGATGAACGCCATCACCTCGGCCCGCGCCGACGAGTCGGTGCGGTAGATGCCGCGCACGGCCGTGGTGACGGTCTTGGTGCCCGGCTTGCGCACACCGCGGATGGACATGCAACTGTGCTCGGCCTCCACGACCACCAGCACACCGACCGGGTCGAGCATGCTCTGCATGGCATCGGCCAACTGGCTGGTGAGTCGCTCCTGCACCTGCAGTCGACGCGAGTAACCCTCGACGAGTCGGGCCAATTTGGACAAGCCGGTGAAGCGCCCCGTCGTGCCCGGAAGGTAGGCGATGTGGGCGGTGCCACTGAAGGGGAGCATGTGGTGCTCGCACACCGACGTGAACGGAATGTCGCGCACCAGCACCATCTCGTCGTGCTCGATCTCGAAGGTGCGGGCGAGATGGTGGTCGGGATCGTTGTTGGTGCCGCTCAGAACCTCGGCCCACATGCGTGCGACGCGTCCGGGCGTGTCCAGCAATCCCTCGCGGGTGGGATCCTCGCCGATGGCCTCCAACAAATCGCGCACGGCGCGCTCGGCGCGCTCGTGGTCGACGATGCGTTCGGTCGACGTGGACGGTTCGCTCGCGGATTCGAGGTTCGCGGACATGGCCGGAACGCTACCGGCGGGTTCCGCGGGCCCTGCTCAGCCGCCGAAGCCCCCGCCCTTGAACAGGTCCGCGAACAGGGCTTCTTCTCGCGCGCGCGCGTCCCGGGTGCGATCGCCACGACCGGCCGCCATCAACTGCTTGATCACCCGGGTGGAATACGCCGATTTCGAGGCGATCTCGTGAGCCAAGGTCATCGTCGCGTCCATCAACGACTCATCGTCCTCCGCGCGCAAGGCCATGCCGATGGACACCGCCTCGTCGGCGTCGATC
>JAJTEQ010000081.1 GCA_021298195.1 Ilumatobacteraceae bacterium | reverse complement strand
TTGAAGAAGGCCGTCGAGGACATGACGAACAGCCAGATCGATTTGGTGTCGGTGAGTGGTGTCGACGGCACGGCCGAGTTGATCGCGCGTGCCGGAACCATCACGCCCACTTTCACGACCGAGGTCACCGACACCGAAGGCGAGAGCACCCGTGTCGTCGGAGTGGTCGGACCCAACACGTTCACGCCGATCGACGCCACTGCCGTCCTGGCCGCCCGTGATGCCGACAAGCCCGAGGGCACCCGGTTCGATTCCGTCAAGGCCACATGGGACGCGATCGCCGTCGCCGTGGGGGCCGGCGCCCTCGGCGCGACGCCCGCCGCGGTGATTCCCGACGTCGGTGCCCAGACCCCCGCCGACGTCGCGACCCTGATGTCGGCGCTACTCGCCGGACCGATTCGCGTGTGGCAAGTGGGTGCACAACGAATCACCGATGCCGAGAAGAACCCCTTGGACATCGACGTGTACGGCTACAACCTCGGCGAAGTGGTGATGGTCATGGCCAGCGCCGCGCCGAGCGCCATGGTGCCGGTGTACCCGACTCTCAGCGTGCAGATCGACAGCCCGTTCGCCGACTCGACCGTCATTCAAGAAGCCACCTTCCGCCTGCTGTACATGGGCACGAACGTGATTCTGGTGAGGTCGGTCGACATCGAGGTGCCGGAGACGACCACCATCTATTACAGCGACGAGGTGGAGCGGGCCATGTCCGAACCGCTCACGACGTTGTTCGGGGAAATCGCGTTCGAGTCCGCCAGTGAGCGAGTCGAAGGGATCGACGTGCAGATCGTGCTCGGTTCCAACTTCATCGACTTCCTGCAGAACGGCTCACGACCCGATCCCAACATCGACCCCGATGACCTGACGGTCGACTCCGTCGTGCCGTCACCGACAGAGACGACTCCTTCATGACATCTGGTTCCTCGTCCCGCCGCGATGCCAGCATCGAATTGGCTCTGGTGGCGGCCCGAGCGGCCGACGACAAGCAGGGCACCGACACGATCGTGTTGGAGGTCGGCCAGGTGCTGACCATCACCGAATTGTTCGTGGTCACCGGGGCGTCGAATCGCCGGCTGGTGCGGGCCATCGCCGACGAGATCGAGGAACGAGTGAAAGAGCTGTGCGGGCGTTCGCCGGGGCGCACCGAGGGTCACCGCGAACAGCAGTGGGTCCTGTTGGACTACGGCGACGTGGTCGTGCACGTGTTTCTCGAGGAAATGCGCCAGTTCTACGAGATCGAGCGTCTGTACAAGGACGCTCCGCGCGTGGACTGGAAAGCCCCCGTGAACGACTGACGCGCGTTTGGGGAGTGGGCGCAGGGACGGTATCGTTTCGTCATCCCGTTTCGGGGCTATAGCTCAGTTGGCAGAGCGCTTCCATGGCATGGAAGAGGTCAAGGGTTCAATTCCCTTTAGCTCCACACAGTTGTGTTCGGTGCGCTCAGGGCGCGGGGATCCAGGAGTAGCTGTTCTGGAACTCGTCCTGAAGCACGCGGGCCTTGACGGTCATGGTGTCGACGACCAGATCCTCGACGATCTCCTCGACGGAGTACGTCCAACCATCGGGCAAGGTCAATCGGTCTCCGAGGGTCGACAACGATGCTTCGTCGATGGTCGGATCGAGCTGCTGACTGAAGGCCTGCATCACGAATCGATTGCCGTCCGGATCGGTGAGGAAGAACTCCGTGGAGCCCGCCGCGAACGTGAAGATGCTTCGCCGGTCCACTTCCTGCCAGGTGTACGGGCGACCGACCGTGCTGGGGTCGGCGATGTCGACGACGGCGAGACGGTTCATCTCGAGGTTTCCGAACGTGCGGCGCTCCGACTCGTCGATGTCGGTCTTCACGACCGAATCGACCAACCAGACGCGTGGCCCGTTCCGCAACACGAACAACGCGTTCATCTCGGCGGCCAACGGGGTGGTGTCGAGTGCATCCCAATCGGCCTGGGGGCAGTAACCGAGGCCCTGGGTGCCGTAGACGGTGGCCTGAATGCCCGTTTCCGTCGCGCGCAGGAACAACAGCTCGCAATACCGACTGCCACGAACCATGGGGAACTCGGGGGCGAGGGTCGTGGTGGTCTCCGGCTCGGTGGGTACCGTCGTGGTCGGCGCGTCGGAGGATGTGCCGGTCGAGTCATCCGAGGAACACGAGCCGATCAACAAGCTCACCGTGAGCACGATGATGGGACGTCGGATTCCACGCAAGTTCATGGTCGCCAACTATAACTGTCAGTTGTAGTGTCAGAACAAGAGGGGAGGGCACCATGACCGATTGGACGGAATTGACGGCCCGCGCGTCGTTCGCCTCGCACCGATTGATCGGATGGATCTACTGGGATCCACGGGCGATCGAGTTGTACACCGCGCTCGGAGTGCCCAACGGTCTCGGCTATTACGCGGCCAGTCGTGCGGCGCCGTTGTTGCCGGCCGGTCCGCAGCCCGTGGCGGCCGCGTTCTATTCCATCCATCCAGGATTCCTGAAGTTCGCCATCGAGACCGCACTCGCTCACACCACGTGGGAGCAGATCTACGACGCCCGCAACGCGGCGGTTGGTGAAGGCCTGCGTCGGTACGTTCCCGAGATCGTCGACGAACTCGCCGAGATGGGGCCGGCGTTGTGGGCCGTGGCCGATGAGCTGCCCGAATCGGGGAGAGTCTGCTTCGCCGCACATCGCCAGGCCCCACGACCCGAGGACGAGCTGGTGTCGGCCTGGCTTGCCGTGAACTGCATTCGCGAATGGCGTGGTGACACGCATTTCGCCATCCTCACGAGCGAGGACATCTCGCGGGTGCAGGCCGGAATCCTGCACGACGCGCACCTGAACTACGGGGGATGGATCGCCCAGAGTCGCGGAGCCGATGAAGCGGCCCTTTCCGAAGCCTTCGCCGATCTCGAGTCCCGCGGTCTCGCCGAGGGCGGAGTGGTCAACGCCGCCGGTCTGGCGGTTCGCGAATTGATCGAGGAGCGCACGAACGAACTGTGTGTTCGGGTCTGGCGCAACCTGGGCGAGGAGATCACGACGCAGTACGTGAATCTGGTCGAGCCGATCGGTGAGAGACTTCTGGCCCGCATCGACGAAACCGCCGGCCCGAACTGGATGCCGGCGGCTCGCGAGCGTCGGACCTGAGAGCGTCGTCGGGTCAGCGGTGGAGAAGTAGAACCAGAACGGAAGGGGACAACATGGAAACGGTCATCGAGGTGGTGCGCAACGATGTCGGGACGAGTCGCGTGGCCGAGCGAACCGAGGCCGCGCTGGCCGACGGACAGACACGCTTCACGGTGGAGCGTTTCGCGTTGACGTCCAACAACATCACCTACGCGGTGTTCGGTGAGGCCATGCGCTACTGGGATTTCTTTCCGGTGCCCGCGGGTGACTCCCTCGACGATGGCCGCGTGTGGGGTCGTGTCCCGGTGTGGGGGTTCGCCGTGGCCACCGAGAGCCGTTGTGCCGACGTGCCGGTCGGAACGCGGGTGTACGGCTATCTGCCCATGGCCAACACCCTGGTGATGACGCCGGGGAAAGCGGACGGGACCGGATTCATCGACGTCGCGGCACATCGTGCGCCCATGGCGACCGCGTACAACCGATACGCGACGGTCGACAATGATCCGGCCTATCTGACCGAGTTGGAGAACCATCAAATGGTTCTGTGGCCACTGTTCATGACCTCGTTCATGATCGACGATTTCATCGCCGGAGAGGGCTCCGATCGTCCCGAGTTCTTCGGTGCATCGGTGGCCGTGATCTCGAGTGCGTCGAGTAAGACCTCGATCGGGGCCGCGTTCTTGATGAAGCGACGAGGTGGCGTGACCGTGATCGGCCTCACGTCGCCGTCGAATCGCGCGTTCGTCGAGAGCCTCGGATGTTACGACCGGGTGGTGACGTACGGCGACGAGGGAACCCTGCCCGACGGCCCGGCGGTCTACGTCGACATCGCAGGGGATCGAGCGGTCAACCAGCGTGTGCACGGTCGCTACGACGACGAACTCGTGTACAGCATGATCGTGGGAGGCACCCACTGGAACGTGGAGTCCGATGGTGACCGTTCCCCGCTGGCCGGACCGAAGCCGGAGTTCTTCTTCGCGCCATCGCAGATCGCTTTACGCAGCAAGGAGTGGGGCAAAGCCGGATTGGACGCTCGGGTCGGAGAGGCCTGGCGGGAGTTCGCACGATGGAGCGACGAGTGGTTGGACTACCGCTCCACGTCGGGGGCCGAACCCGTGAGGGGTGTGTTCGACAACATGGCCACGGGGGCAGTCGACCCGCGTGTCGGCCTCATCTGTCGCGTCGAGTAGACGTCCGGAAATGCGAAACGGGGGCCAGCCCGATGGGCCGACCCCCGTTCGTCGAGGTTGATGTAACGTCGGAACTGGGGCTCAGGCCCGCAGACCCTTCTGGATCGCGCCGAACACGGCGTCCTTCAGCGGAATCATGCCGGCGATGATGGCGCCGTTCACGATGTAGTTCTTCCAGTCGTCCTCCCACATCACGCCCCAGCCGCCGAGGACGTTGGCCTCGAGCAACCAGACGATGAGGATGGAGATGAGCAGGGTCAGGTTGGCCCCGAGTACCGGAATCTTCTTGATGGTGTCGCTGAGACCAATGGTCCCCAGGATCGAGTGCAGGACGGTCATGACCGCCTCCAACAGGATCGCCATCACGATGAAAATTGCAACGATGTACATGGTTCTTTCCCCTTCGGGTCTCGCGGCCTCTCGACCGCGATCGCAACGTATGAAGACTGATTGGCGAATGTGGTGGATGTCACAAAAATGCCCTTGTGAACAGGTGAAATGTCACCTCGCGTGAGGATCGGCGGGCAGGCGGGGCCGCGAATCACTCAGGGTGGTCACATACGCACCGAGTTCCCGCTCGGTGACGGCCGATGTGAAGATGGGCGGGTGCCGAGCCGAGCAACGGAGGACCCCCGATGACCATGGTGATCATGCGCTACGACCTGCGGATCCCGCCGGCGGGTAGCCCCGCTCACGGGGTGACGGCGGCGGGCCAGTACGCCGCGTGCCTGGAGCAGGTGCGATGGGCCGATCGCATCGGGCTCGACATGGTGGTTCTGTCCGAGCATCACGGCACGGACGACGGGTTCATGCCGGCCCCGGTGACCTTGGCCGCCGCCGTGGCGGCGTCCACCGAAAGAATCGGCATCAACATCTCGGCCGCTCTCGTGATCATGCACGACCCCATCCGTTTGGCCGAGCAACTGGCCACCGTCGACCTGGTGGCCAAGGGACGCATGAGCGTCATCTGTGGCACCGGCTATCGCCAGGAGGAGTTCGAGATGGCGGGTCTCGACTTCAAGAACCGGTTCAGTGACCTCGAGCGTTGCGTGTCCGCCATGCGTCAAGCGTGGACCGGCGAGTACTTCGACCTCGATGGACGGCGCATCAAGGTTCGGCCGCTGCCGCACACTCCCGGCGGACCGATGTTGTTGATGGGCGGATCGACGCCGGTCGCCGCTCGACGTGCCGCTCGTCTGCATTGCTTCTTCTCGGCCGCCAACAACGATCCGGCCGTGGCCGACGCGTATCGCGAGGAATGCGACAAGGTCGGATTCAAGGGCTTCGTGATGTTGCCGGCCAATGCCCCCGGATTCATTCACGTCACCGAGGACCCGGAGCGCGATTGGAATCGCCTCGCGCCCTACATCATGCACGAGGCTCGCAGTTACGGAGAGTGGCAGCGACCCGGACAGTCATCGGTGGTGCACGTGCACAACACCGAGACGCTGGAAGACGTGAAGGCCAGCGGTGTCTACGCCGTGGTCACCCCGGACGAGTGCGTCGAACTGGCGAAGAAATTCGGTTCGCTCACGATGCACCCGTTGATGGGGGGAATCCCGCCCG
>JAJTEQ010000030.1:24120-26928 GCA_021298195.1 Ilumatobacteraceae bacterium | reverse complement strand
CCCCCGTATTCATTGGCTGTTGTGTTGACCGCGGTGACGTTGAGTGACACCGCGCCGATTCCGCTGGCGGGTGTAATGCCGCCGGGCAGGTTGGTGAGTTGCAATTGCAGGGTGGTGTTGCCGCCGATGCGTTGTTTGGTGACGGTGCGGAGTCCTTGTGCCGAACCGACACGGGTGTCGGCAACCCGGACAGGATCGGTGGCTACGAATCCGGCCCCCGACGGGAAATAGCCGTTGATGTCGGCGATCAGATCGGTGGAGCCGAACACATAGAAACACACCTCGCCGTTGGCCGACACCGGGGTGATGACGGCGTTGGGGACGATCTGATTCGACACGAAGTTCAGGTTCGATGCTTCTGGCCTGTTGCCACAGGGGTAGACGGTGACGAATCCACCTGCGGCGGGGGCCTGAGAGCCGGTGACCGTGACGTTCAAGGACACCGCGCCAACGCCCGTTGCCGGGGTGATGCCCCCGGGCAGGTTGGTGAACTGAACCCGCAGTTCCGTGCCGTCACCCACCTTGGTTTTGGAAACCGTGCGCAGACCTTGAGCCGATCCCACACGGGTGTCGAACACTCGTGCTGGCGTGTTCGACACGAACCCGGATCCCGATGGGAAGTAACCGTTGACGTCGGCAATCAGGTGCGTTTGAGCAAACGTGTAGAAGCACACTTCGCCGTTGGCGGACACCGGAGCGATTACCGCGTTCGGGACCGTCTGGTTGAGGACGTAGTTGAGGTTCGAGGCGTCCGGGCGACTATCGCACGGATACACCGTGATGAATCCTTCGGCATCAGGCGACGTGACAGTGACGTTCATCGACACCGCCCCCACTCCTGACGCAGGCACACCATTTGCGCCGGTCACCTTGAACCGCAATGGAGTGCGCGGGAGGAGATCAAGACCGATTCGCCCTGTCGGATTCTTGGCGACGAAAGCGCGGTCGATCGACAGGGAAGCGATACGCCTGTTCTCCGCGGTGCGAATTTCTGCCTGGCCGATGATTCGAGATTCAACCGTCGAACCAACGACGTAGACGTTCCCGAGTGAGTCGGTATCAAATGCGCGGATTGTGCTCTGAAAATGCTCAGACGCAAGGACACTCGAGATCATCGGTAGCTGATCGGGGGTCAATTCAAGAACCATCAATGTCTTGCCGACGGCAATGATCATTCTTCGGCCATCGTTCAAGACTTCGATTTGCTCGACACACGAATTCAATAGCGATGAATTCGTCGAACATTCTGGCCACTGGTTGATCATTCCTCCGTTTTGTGGCACATAGAGGGAAAGATTTCCCCAACCGATCGGTTCTGACGGATGTGATTGGACGCAAATGGAGTTCTTCTCAACGAGACTCATCTTGTGTCGTTCCACAAAGCTCTGGCACAGACCATCGCTGGGTACATAGGCCTGACTCGGATTACTGAATTCTGAGGATCTCCAACGGGTGTCAAGTTCTCCAATCAATTCCCCGTTTACGGCGCTGAATGATTCAATTTTTGGGGCGGTGCCAGTTGTGAAGGGAGCGGAGGTTGTTGCGAGCCAAAGCGCGCGTTCACCGATGGCCTCGGCTATCGGTTCGAACGCTGTGCCGAATTCCCGCGATCCGAGTATCCGCCCGTAATGCTTAATCGAGTTGAGTTTTGAGCCCGTCCGACCATCGAGTTGGACCATCGAAAGTGCACTCCTGAATCCCAGAGGCAGTTGAGTCTGAACCTGGGAAATGTTGCCGGGATTCAAACTTCCGATGAGCCACACGGTCGAGCTGGGCCCGGGAATCAGGCGGGTGTGGTATTGATCGTTCATTCCGGTGAAATCGGAGTAAGCAGACACATCCGTTGTCCAAGTCGTGGTGAAACTGGCATCGACGTGTTCGACGTAAGTCGAATTGCATCGTCGGACCAACCCCCCAGATTGCAAAGCGACTCCCTTGTACCAGCAAAATTGGTTTACTTGACTCAAAGGACTAGTGCGAAACCGGTTCTGATCGACAGTGAGCACTCCTTGTCGTGTGACCGAGAGCCAGCCCCGTACGTCTATGTCTGAGAGCGAGATGTAGGCGGTTCCGTTTCCGTCGACTACGAGGTCCGCGGGCGATGATGGGGGAACCGATGCGGGCTGTGCTCGCTCATGAGGTACCAAGATGGTCCAATCGACGACCCCATTGGGACTCCGATGTTGGATGAACCTTCGGTAGTCGGCCCCTGAGTTGAACCCCTCGTAGGCGCCGTAGAAGTACCCAAAGATGAAGATTCCTCCAATTGGATCGACGGCCACATCGACAAAAACAGATGTGTTGTTCGCGTTTGTCGGATCCTCGCCGTAGACGAAGTCCCAAGTTTCTGCATGAGCGTTCTGAGAGATAAATGCCGTTGCGAAGAGACAAAACGCCGCGACGATGGTTCGACCTTTGATCATCTGGTTAGTCAACAACCTTAGGTCCGTAGTGTCAACAACCTTTATGTTCAAATTGAGCGTGCTAGCTGCGTTCGTCGCGCAGGGCTGAACGTCGCACCTTGCCCGCGTCGTCGCGCACCGGCTCGCTCGTGAACTCGAACGACCGGGGCACCTTGTAGCGCACCAGTCGCTCGCCCAGGAACGTGCGCAGTTCGTCCTCGCCGATGGGCTTGGACACCTGCACCACGGCGTGGATGCGGTTGCCCAGATCCTCGTCGGGCAGACCGATCACGGCCGACGACACCACGTCGGGGTGTTCGCTCAGCGCAATCTCCACCTCGGCGGGGTAGATGTTGGCGCCACCCGACAGGATCATGTCGCCACGGCGATCGGTCAGATACACGTA
>JAJTEQ010000030.1:0-24049 GCA_021298195.1 Ilumatobacteraceae bacterium | reverse complement strand
GATCCGCGATGAGCCAACCACTCGTCGCCGCGAATGATGGTGACGGCCTGGGCCTCGGTGCCGGCGTACAGCTCGAAGATCTTCTCGCCGCCCAACCAGTTGCACCACTCCTCCTTCAACCATGGCGGACACGGCGCGGCCATGTGCCACACGGTGGTCAGCGACGACAGGTCGTAGCGATTCTTCACGTCCTCGGGCAGACGCGAGATGCGCGACATCATGGTGGGCACGAACAGGATCCAGTCCGCCCGGTGCTTGTCGACGGCGGCCAACGTGGCCTCGGCGTCGAACTGCGGCAACAACACCAAGTGGTTGCCGTGGAACAGCGAGCCCGCGCCGAACGAGAACGGCGCGTTGTGATACAGCGGTCCGGGGATGCACACCACGCCGTCCACCTTCTGACCCATGCCGGGTGCACCCACCTGCACGATTCCGGGATCACCGGCCACGATCAACTTGGGTCGGCCGGTGGAGCCACCCGAGGTGGGAGCCTTCATCGCCGGCGCCGTCACGTCGGGCAGCGGCGATTCGTCGTACGCGGAGGCGTCGAAGTTGGCGGCCACGGTGTTGCGACCGGGATGTGCCGACTGTTCCACGCCCACCACCAACGCCGAGTCGGCCAACTCCACGATGGCCTGTCGCTCGCGGTCGGGCAGTCGATAGCTGACGGGTTGTGGCGTGGCACCCAACTTCCACGCGGCGATGCAGGCCTCGTAGAACTCCACCGAGTTCGGAAGGGCCACGGTGACGAAGCGTCCGTGCGTCACGCCACGCTCGTGGTAGGCGCGGGCGAGGCGATTGGTGCGCGACTCCAACTCGGCTCGAGTCACGGTGACGTCACCACACGTGATGGCGGATCGATTCGGATCGGCGGCGGCTTTGTCGGCCAGGGCCTTCATGATGGAGACGACGTTCGGGGTGTTCATCGGATTCGTGCTTTCTTCTCGGGATCGGGTCGGTCGGCGCGACGAGCCGAAGGGACACCCGCTCGGCCCGACCGGTTGTTCAGGCCAGGGCTTCGTTCCAGGTGCGGTGCCAATGTTGCAACATCGGCTCGTTCGCACCGAAAACGAAGTTCTTCAGGCCGATCTCGGCGCCGCGTTGACATTGCTCGGCGGCGGGGAAGTCCTCCTTGCCCACCACCAACGCGGCGAAGTCCGCGCCCCGCTTGCGCGCGGCTCGATCCTCGTCGTTGGTCACCGGCGTCAGGGCGGCCTCGGTCAGGTCCACGGTGCATTCACCGACGGTGCGTCCCGGATAGATGCGGAACATCTGGCAACTCACCGGGGTTTCCAACAGCACCACGCTCGGGAACAACGTGTGGATGATGCTGGCCGGTGAGATGGCCGGCCATTGATCCTCGGGCAGATCCACCAAGTGCTCGACACCGGTGGTGGGGAAGCCCCAGCGCGCGTGGCGACCGAAGGTGTCGTAAATCGGATTGTGGTTCACCAGGTTCGACAGCGTCTCGCGATGCAGATAGTCCACGTGATACGTCTCGAGGTTCACGTCGAAGGCGATCTTCCAGTTCGCCTTCAGATGAAACGTGTGTTGACACACGATCTCGTGGGTCTCGTATCCGCACCAGCGCAATTCGGGTTCGATGTCGGCGAAGGCGGCCGCGGGATCCACGTCCTCGCTCAGACCCACCGCGATCAAACCGGCCACGCTGGCCACCGGCAAGGGTTCCAGGCCCAAGGTGGAGCGATCGATCGCGTCGAAGGCGTACGCCTGCGGCTGTCCGGCCAGGTCGCCGTTCAACTCGAACGACCACGCGTGGTACGGACAAGTGAGACGACGTGCCTCACCGCAACCCTGGGCCACCTGTGCACCGCGGTGGGTGCAGGCGTTACGGAACGCACGCAGTTCGCCGTCCTCGGCGCGCGTGATCAGCACCGGATGCCCGGCCACGTCCTTGGTGACGAAGGTTCCCGGACGGGGAAGTTCGCCGGTCCACCCGACGATGTGCGCTCCGTGTCGGAACAACACGTCGAGCTCGCGCTGGAAGCGCACGGGATCGGTGAACACCGACGCCGGCTCGGTGATGGCGGCCTCGCAATGATCCAAGGTCTTGTTGCGGTAGTTGTCCACCAACCGGCGAACCAACTCGCGCGGAAAGCGCTCGGTGGTGGCTCGCTCGTTGTCGACTGCGGTCATGTTCCCCCCTCGGCCCGCCGCCGTACCTGTCGGCGCGGATTCCCCGGTCACAGTGTGTCAGAAACCGGGTCGTAACTTTCGATCGCGATGAACAGTGCGTGGGACGTGGCGATGAGGGGTGCGTCGGGTCGGTCCTCGGCCATTTCCGCCACCAAATGCAGTTTGCGCCCGTCGCGCCGGTCCAGTCGGGCGCGAATCACGAGCGGCGTGTTCAGGGGTGTCGGTGCCTTGTAGCGAACCGTGATTTCGCCGGTGTACGCCACGGTGTGGATGATGCTCAGCACGAAACCCATGGCGTCGTCGAACGCTAAGGCGACGATGCCACCGTGACTTCGTCCGGGGGCGCCTTCGTACGAGTCGCCGATGACGAACCGGGCCTCGGCCACGTCGCCGGCTCGGGTGACCGTCATCTCCAGGCCGTGCGGACTGCCGGGCCCCGAACCAGGACGGCAGATGTGACTGGTCATCTGGTCGCCGTCGACGAAGGCGATGCGCTTGCTGTCCTTGAAGTTGCTGAAGCTGCGCTCGCGACGATCGGATCGTTCGAAGTCCTCGGCCAATCTGGTCATCGTCTCCGTGGCATCGCGGAGTTGTTCGATCTCCACGTCACGGGCCACGATCGCGTGGTTGAGACGTCGGGCCGTGCGACCCAATTCCACACGGGCCGCGTCGTAGGCGGGATCGTCGCCCTCGGGATGCTTCATACCGGATCGCTCGTGATGGGGGTGTCGGCGAGGGGATCGGAGATCACGTCGTCAATCTTGGTCACGTCGAGGTCCGCCAACCAACCCCGCCCGATCAGGAGGGCGATGAGGGCCAGGAACACGGCGGCGTCCACGTAGACCGCGACCCGCATGGTGAAGATGTCCCCCAGCCGACCGAGGGCGAAGGCACCCAGCGGAATGCCGGCCAGAATTCCGAGCACGTAGAAGCTCATCGTGCGACCCCGAAGGTGATCGGGAACCGTTCCTTGAATGAGGGTGTTCAACGCCACCGCCGATTGCAGGTGAGCCAAGCCCCCGATGAAATACGCGACGAGTCCCACGTTGTAGTTGGAGGTGAGCGCGATGAGCGCGGTGCTGCCGGCGAACAGGACGAGCGCCACCATCACCCGTGTGGACCGCTTCAACTTGTCGCCGATGGCCACCGACAAAATGGACGACACCAGCGCACCGAGGCCCAGTGCCACCAGCAATCCGGCGTTGTCGGTGGAGGGACGTCCGAAGATGCGGTCGGCGATGGCCGGCGCCACGTGTTGCAGAGCCTGCCCGCACAACGACGTGACGAAGGCGAGGAACACCGCCAGGCGCAACGGGCGACTGCGCCACACGAATCGCCCACCGTCACGCAGAACCTCCGACACCGTCGCTCCGTTCGACGCCACGATGCTCTGTCGCGGATTGGAGATGAACAATGCTCCGATCACGAGCAGATACGTGACCGCGTTGATCAGAATGGCCGCTCCGGTTCCCATGGTGGTGACCACCGCACCGGCCAGACCCGGGCCGATGGCGCGCGCCAAAGTGAACTGCACCGAGTTCAACTTCACGGCGTCCAACAACTCCTCCTTGGGCACCAACAGTGGAACGAAGCTCTGCCAGGCCGCGGTCTGGAAGCCGGTGGCGATTCCACCGATGAGGCCGATGATCACGATGAGGCTCGGACGAATGGCATCGGCGAGATAAAAGCCCCACAGCCCGAAGGCGCACGACATCTGCACCGTCTGGGTGATCAGAAGGATCGATCGGCGACTCATGCGGTCGGCCAGCACCCCGGCGTGGAGGGTCAGGAACACCGCCGGAAGCAGAGAAGCCATCGAGGACACGCCAAGCCACGTGGAGCTACCGGTCATGTCGTAGAGCAACGCCGGCACCGCCACCATCTGCATCCAGCCGCCGCCGTTCGAGATGGCGGCCGCCGTCCAGAACAGGGCGAAGTCGCGATGGCGCAACGCGCCCAGCGAACCTTTGCGTTTCGTGTCGCTCACAGGTCGGCGATGGGGAAGTTGAAGTTGGTGGTGACGGTGCCACCATCGACGGCGAGGATCTGACCGGTCATGTAACTCGAGGCGTTCGACGCGAGGTACAGCACGGCGGCCGCGATGTCGTCGGGCTCACCCAGCCGTCGCAACGGGGTCAGGTTCTCGATCGACGCCTTCAGTTCGGGGTTGGCGGCCACGATCTCGAGGGCCTCGGTCAGGATCGCGCCGGGTGCCACCGCGTTCACGCGGATGCGCGGGTTCAAGTCGGCGGCCATCAACTCCACCGCATGGTCGAGGGCGGCCTTGGCCGATCCGTACGACACGTATCCGCGTCCGACGATGTGGCCGATGGCGCTCGAGACCATCACCACCGATGCTCCGCCGGGACGATCTCCGGCGGCGGCCAACAAGTGCGGCACGCATTCACGCACCAAGCGCAGACCGTTCACAACGTTGTTCTCGAACGAGTTGCGCAGATCCTTGTCGGTGGTGTTCATGAAGGGCTGGGGCATCGCTCCACCCACCACGCTGACCACGGTGTCGATGCGACCGAACTCGGCCACCGTGCGCGCGACCGCGGCCTTCACGGCGTCGGCGTCGTTGGCGTCGGTCGGGATGGCGATGGCGCGACGTCCCAATTCGCGCGCCCGAGCCGCGACGGATTCGATCTGGTCGACGCTGCGTGCGGTGACGACGATGTCGGCTCCGGCCTCGGCCAACGCCATGGCACTGGCGGCCCCGATGCCCCGGCCGGCTCCCGACAACAGGGCGACTTTTCCGGACATGTCGAAACGGGCGAGAACGCTCATGACTCTCCTTCGGTGTTCGAATCTCGAACGATCAGTACAGCCAACGGCTGAGGGACTCGATGACACAGGCCGGCTTCGTGCCGCCCTCGATGTCGATGGTGATGACGATGGTGGTCTGCAACCCGCCGTTCACCTCGGAGATGGCGGTCAGTTCGGCGCCGGCGCGAATGCGCGCCCCCACCTTCACCGGACTCGGAAAACGAACCTTATCGACGCCGTAGTTCACGCCGGCGGAGAAGCCCCGCACCTCCACGATCTGGGGGAGGAAGAGGTTCGAGATGGACAGCGTGAGGTAACCGTGGGCGATCGGCGCACCGAACGGCCCCTTGGTGGCGCGTTCGGGATCGACGTGGATCCACTGGTGATCGCCGGTGGCGTCGGCGAACAGGTTCACACGATCCTGATCGATCTCGATCCACTCGCTGTGTCCGAGGTGCCGACCCAGGTGTGCGCGCACGTCGTCGGGTCCGTCGAGAACGGTGGAGGCCATGATCTTCCTTTCGGGGTCAGGAACCGGCGAGGTCCGACAGAACGGAGTTCGCTTGCGTGATGATGCGATCGACCAATTCGGCGCACGAGGGCAGGTCGTCGATGATGCCCACGACCTGACCGCTGGCCATCACGCCGCTCTCGGTGCGCCCGTCGACGAGTGACAGCTTCAGCAACATCGGCGTGTTGGCGGCCATCACCATCTGGGTCCACGAGAGATCCATCGACTTCTTCATGGCCAGGCCCTCGCGCATCATGTCGGACAACTTGGCTCCGGTCATCTTGCGGAAACGCAGAGCGTTGATGCCGGCGCGGGGGAGGGCCAGCAACTTGCCACTGCCCGATTCCAGTTGGTCCACCAACTCGGTGCGCAACACGCGGTGCGGAACGCCGTCCACCTGAACCGAGACCACGGTGTCCAGGACTCCCTTGCCGAGGTAGTAGTCCTTCACCGACTGCGGCACCGACGAGTCGCTGGTGAGCAGGAAACGCGTTCCCATGGCCACACCCGACGCGCCGTACGCGAGGGCGGCCACCAATCCGCGACCGTCGAAGAAACCACCGGCGGCGATCACGGGCACGCGACCGGCCACGGCGTCCACCACCTGGGGCAACAACACGGTGGTCGGCACCGCTCCGGTGTGACCACCACCCTCGCCGCCTTGCACCAGCACGGCGTCGACGCCCCACTCGAGAACCTTCTCGGCGTGGCGTTTCGCACCGATGGAGGGGATGACCACCACGCCGGCGTCCTTCAGGCGCGAGATGAGATCGGGTTTGGGGGCTTGCGCGAAGCTGGCCACCTTCACGCCCTCGTCGATCATCAACGCGATGCGGTCCTTCACGTCGGCTGAATCCGCGCGCAGGTTCACACCGAACGGCTTGGTGGTGCGACTCTTGACCTCGCTGATGGATTGCTTCAGTTGGTCGAAGTCCATGGTGGCGCTGGCGATGATGCCCAGCGCCCCGGCGTTCGCGGTGGCGCTCACCAACTTGGGTCCGGCCACCCAACCCATGCCGGTCTGCACGATCGGGTATTGCACGCCCACCAGGTCGCACAACGACGTGCGCAGGCGCGCGTGGGGGACGACCGTCACGACGGGATCTCCCGATGGCGAAGCCCCTTGGGGTCGATGCGACCGATGGCGTCCATTTCCTCGGCGGTGGGCGCACGGCTGACCGGCACGTCGGACGGAATCACCAGGTCGAAACCGGTGTTCGCCACCACGTCGCTCACGTTCACGCCGGGGTGCACGCTCACGAGACGCATCGCGTTGTCGGGCGTCGCGAAGTCGAGCACGGCGAGGTTGGTGACGACCCGACGAAGGTCGTGACGCTTGGCGATGAAGCCACCGATCTTCTTCGCGCGGTCGTAGCCGACACCGCTGACCATGTCGACCACGGGCACGAACACCGACGACTGATGTTTGGGAATGAAGAAACTGGTGGCGTTGTTCACGGTGTTGCCGGGTCCGCCGCGCACGCCGAGCAACTGGGCCTTGGGCTTGGCCCACGGACCGATGTTGGCGATGTTGGAGTTGCCGTACTTGTCGATCTGGCTGGCGCCCATCATCACGTGACGACGACCTCCGGCCAAGGTGTCGAAGACGCTGCGGAAGGGGATCCATCCCTCGACGGTCTTGTCGGTGCCACCGATGGGAAGATCGCCGGCCACGTAGAAGGCTTCGCCGTCGGACACCATCAGATCGGGTTCGAACGTGGCGCGGGCCAATCGGGCTCCGAGCATCTGCATGACGCCCATGCCGGAGGCGAAGATCTCGCCGTCTCCGCGCCAGGCCTCGGCGCAGGCGACCGCGATGACATCGGCCAGTGCGGGTGAATCGCTCACTTCGACGCCTCCTTCGCGGCCGCGACCTCGGCTCGCCATGCGGACACCGCGGATTGGTACGAACTCTCGTCGCCGGACAGGAAGCGATCGGAGAACGCCTTCCAACTGTCGGCGTCGCGCGCGGCGTCGACGTAGGCCTTCTGGAACGCCTCGTCACGGCCGTAGTCGGGCTCACAAGTGGTGAAGTGCGCGCCGTTGGGCGCGTGGATCACCCCGTCGACCATGGCGCGGTTGATGCGCAACGTGTGGAAGGTGCCCTCTTTCAGCAGATCCTCGGTGGCGATGATCTTCTCGGTCGACACGAAGCGTCGTCCCGGTTCGCAGGCACCGAGGAACAAATCGTCGAAATACAGGTCGGGCCCGAGGTATTGCGCGTTGCCGCGCGCGTCGGCGCGGTTCATGTGCACGAACGCGGCGTCGAGGCGAATGGCCGGCACCGCCAACAACTCTTCCCCGTCGGCGTAGGGGGACTTCACGGTCTTCAGAGACGGGTTCACGTCCATCACACCGCTACCCAGGCCGGCGCGGGTGGGGAGGAACGGCAGCCGCAACGATCCGGCGTACAGACCCCACTGCAACATGCCCTCGTCGTACTCCACGGGCTCGGCGATGGTGCCGGCCTGACGTGCGGCGCGGAAATGCGGCTCGAGCGCGATGGAGTCCAACGACACGAATCCGTAGATCAGTCGACGAACCTTTCCGGCGGCGCACAACAGACCCACGTCGGGTCCGCCGTACGAGACGACGGTGAGGTCGGAGACGTTCGAGCGCAACAACGCGCGCACGAGGCTCATGGGTTTGCGGCGACTGCCCCAACCACCGATTCCGATGGTCATGCCGCTCTCGATGGTGGCGATCGCCTGATCCTCGGTGATCACCTTGCTGCGCGTGTCGTTCATGGGTCAGTGCTTCTTGTCGTTCTTCTTGTCGGTCCCGGCGAAGTCGTCACGCAATTCGTCGCTGACACCGGTGAGGTTCAGTTCGAAGGTGAAGCCCTGCTCGAAGCGATAACTGCGCTTCACATCCCACAGGTCGATGCCGTTCAGACTCTCCTTGGCGGCGCGAATGACGGTGGGGTGCTTGTCGGCGATGCTGGCGGCCAACGTGAAGGCGGCGTCACGCAGTTCGGCGCGGGGCACCACCTGCAGAACGCTGCCGAAGGCGTGCAACTCGGCGGCGGTGGCGGTGGCCGACGTGTACACCATGGCGCGCATCTTGTGCTGCGGCACCAGGCGGGCCAGGTGCGTGGCGGCGCCGAGGGCGCCGCGATCGACTTCGGGCAGGCCGAAGAAGGCGTCGTCGCTGGCGATGATGATGTCGCTGTTGCCGACCAACCCGATGCCACCACCGACGCAGAAACCGGCCACGGCC
Source organism: Ilumatobacteraceae bacterium (assembly GCA_021298195.1). GTDB lineage: Bacteria > Actinomycetota > Acidimicrobiia > Acidimicrobiales > Ilumatobacteraceae > Casp-actino8. Next base: position 15,393 of record JAJTEQ010000030.1, on the reverse strand, counting down.
GAGATCACCGGCACGGGGCAGTCGTACACGGCGGCGAAGGCGGCGAAGCAGCCCTTGTTGGCACCGATGAGGGCGTCGAAGCCCTCGGTGTTCTGCATCTCCTTGATGTCGACGCCGGCGTTGAAGCCGCGTCCCTCGGCGCGCAGGATCACCACCCGCACGGCGGAGTCGCGACCGAGGGCGGTGATGGTGTCGGCCAAGCCGAACCATTCGGCCACGGTGAGCGCGTTGACGGGCGGACAGTCCATGACGACCTCGGCGATGCCACGGTCGTCGATCTTCGAGGTGATTCCCACGGGTGCGAGCGTACTCCCCATCTGACGAAGCGTCAGAAACGAAGCGGGGTCCGGCACTAGGGTGCAGGTCGTGGCATTGACCATCGATTTCTCGGGGCGCGTGGCTCTCATCACCGGCGGCACCAAGGGCGTGGGTCGGGGGATCGCGCGTCGTTTCGCCGATGCCGGAGCCACGGTGGTGGTGTGCGCGCGCAACCTGCCCGACGATCTGCCGGCCGACTGGACCGCGTTCGCCGTCGACCTTCGCGAGCCCGACGAGGCCTCGGCCATGATCGACTCCATCGTCGAGCGCTTCGGTCGTCTCGACATGTTGGTGAACAACGCCGGTGGCAGTCCGCCGTCGGACACGTCCACGGCCTCGGCCAACTTCGCGCAGAAGATCGTGGCCGTCAACTTGTTCTCGGCGATGTGGTGCAGTCAGGCCGCCAATCGGCACATGCAGAACCAGGCCGACGGTGGTTCCATCGTGAACATCGGCAGTGTCTCGGCCGAGCGCCCGGCGCCCACGGTGGCCGCGTACGGCGCGGCCAAGGCCGGTCTCGCCAACTACACCCGCACCACCGGTCAGGAATGGTTGCCCAAGGTGCGGGTGAACCTGGTGACGGTGGGCATGGTGCGCACCGAGTTGGCCCACCTGCATTACGGAGACGAGGAAGGCGTGCGTCGCACCGGCGCGCAGATTCCCATCGGTCGACTGGCGTGGCCCGAGGAGATCGGTGACGCGTGTGTTTACCTCTCGTCACCGTTGGCCTCGTACGTCAGCGGTGCGACCATCGAGGTGCACGGAGGAGGGGACTGGCCCCCGTTCCTCGACACGCCGTTCCGCGACACCGGTCGCTGAGCGCCCCCGTTCTCCCGTCGTCGCAGCGTTTAGTCTGAGTCCATGGACGTCGTCTGGACCGATCTTCATCGTCATCAGAATCCGAAGCTCGAGATCAACCTCGGTCAGCCGATTCCCACCTACGAGCGCGCCGAGCGCGCCGAGACGATCCGCCGTCAACTGGAGACCGACGCGCGTTTCCGCTTCGTGGGTCTGGAAGAGCACGGACGCGCCCCCATCGAGGCCGTTCACGATCACGGCTTGATCGATTATCTCGAGACCGCGTGGCCGCAGATCAATCGCGCCACGGGTCGCAGCGAATTCGCACCCGAAGCGATGTTGCACGTCGGACTTCGTGACGGCATGAGTGCGGCTCGCCCGCCACACGGTGCGGCGGCGGCCTTCGGATATTGGTGCTACGAGACCGCCACCCCGATGGTGGAGGGCACCTATCTGGCCGCCCGCGCGTCGGTCGATGTCGCCCTCACCGCGGCCGACAAGGTGTTGGCCGGGGCGTCCAGTTCGTACGGCTTGTGTCGTCCGCCCGGGCACCACGCGGCGCGCAGCGTGTTCGGGGGCTTCTGCTACTTCAACAACGCCGCGGTGGTCGCGCACCACGTGGCGTCCACCACCGGCACCAAGGTGACGGTTCTCGACGTGGACTACCACCACGGCAACGGCACCCAGCAGATCTTCTACGACCGCGACGACGTGCAGTTCGTGTCGTTGCACGGCAATCCGAATCGCGCGTATCCGTGGTTCATCGGACACGAGGACGAAACGGGTGCCGGCAAGGGTGCGGGGACCAACCTGAACGTGGTGTTCGAGGCCGAAGCCGAGGACGACGAGTACGTCGATCGCTTGGGCATCGCGTGCGAGAGCATCGCCGGGTTCGGGCCCTCGATGGTGATCGTCTCGTTGGGACTCGACACCTATTGGAACGATCCCATCAGCGATCTCGCGCTCACCACCGACGGGTACCGCCGTTGCGGCGAGGTCGTGAAGCAACTCGGGCTACCCACCGTCGTGTTGCAGGAAGGTGGATACGACATCGAAGCCATCGGCCGCAACGCGCACGCGTGGTTGTCGCCGTTCGTCTGACGTTCGACTTTCGATCGAATCAGGTCTGCAACGGCAGCAGTTCGCCGGCCGCCACACCGAGGTGGTCGACCCACTCGTCGGCCGAACGCGGCTCGACGATGGGAAGCACGACGAACTTGGAGAAGCCGACGTCCACGAAGCGACGGATCATCCGCTGAAGTTCGGCCCAACCCTGCGGCACCAGTTCGGAGACGTCGTCCAGGTCGGGACGACGTTGTCTCAGGCCGGCCAGCAACGCATCGGGCAACGGCCCGTGCGCGTAGGGGATCAAGGCGCCGAAGTGTTCGGCTTCGATCTCTCGATCGTGTTCACGGGCCACGCGTTCGATCTCGATGCGACCTTTTTCCACGTCGGCCGGGCTGACGAAACTCGGCAGCCAACCATCCGCCAGTCGACCGACGCGCTTCAACTCGCTCGGAGCGATTCCGCCCAGCCAGATGTCGGGCGGAGTCTGCTTCGGCTTCGGGAGCACCCGCAGATCGTCGTAATGGAAGAAGTCGCCGTGGTGCGTGACGGTGGGCTCGGTCCAGCACTGACGAATGACGGCCAACGCCTCGTTGAATCGCTTGGCTCGTTCCTCGCGGGCCACACCGAAGGCTTGCTGTTCGTGGGGGTCGGCCACGCCGAGTCCGAACGCCGGCAACAAGCGACCGCCCGAGAGTCGGTCGAGCGTGGCCAGTTCCTTGGCCAACACCACCGGGTTGCGTCCGGGCAACACCATCACGCTCATGCCGAACTTCAATCGCGTCGTGCGTCCGGCGGCGAACGCCATGCCGACCAGTGGATCCGGTGCCTCGCCACCGATGCGCTCGCTCAACCACAAGCTGTCGAAGCGCAGACTCTCGAGGGCGTCGACCACCCGACCGAATCCCTCGTCGTTCAACGACGTGCGAACGCCGAAGCCGTAACCGACGCGCACCTTCATGATCGAGCGATCGATTCCAGGATGTCGGCCGTCTCGACCACCATCGACAGGAAGGGTGAGTGGTCGGTGTCGAGGACGACGGTGGTGGTGCACCGCTCGGCCATCAGTTTTTGATGGGTCGGATGAACCGCATCGTCGCGGTCGCACACCACGTAGGTGGAGGGGATCCTGTTTCGAGGCGCACCTTGCGTCGGTTGGGTGACCGTGGCGGTTGGTTGCGGCGACAGACGGGCCAACGCGGCGGCGGCCGCCACCGGATCGCTGTTTCCGTAGAGGGCGGGCCCGGCGAGATCGGGGTCCAACACCGAGGTCCCGTCGTCACGACCGACCATCGCGGCCTGCAAGCCGACCGGTGCCGGTGGGAAGGACACCAACGCACTCATCACGCTCTCACCGTCGTTCAACGCGAACGCCGCGACGTAGACGAGATGCGCGACGTCGGGATGGAACACCGCGGCCTGCGAGATGACGGCCCCGCCGTACGAGTGGCCGACGAGGACCGGATCCGTGACTCCACGATCGTGCAGAACGCTCAAGGTATCGGCCACGCATCGGGCGTCGCCGTGCATGTCGGTCAAGGGTGCCGTGGACGCCCCGTGCCCGGGAAGGTCGATGGCGATGCTCGGCACGCCTCGACGATCGAGTTCGGCCTGCAACGCCGACCAACACCACGCGCCGTGCCAGGCCCCGTGAACCAACACCACATGACGCGCACTCATGTGGTCATCGTGGCACACCGGCGGGTCGCTCGCCCTAGCCTTGCGCCATGTCCTCGACGCCCCCCTCGCTCGATCCGTTGTCGATCTTCCGTCTCGATGGTCGGGTGGCCATCGTCACCGGTGCTTCCTCCGGTCTTGGCGTGCACTTCGCTCGGGTTCTGCACGCCGTGGGCGCCACCGTGGTGTTGGCCGCTCGCCGGGCCGATCGTCTGCAGTCGTTGGTGGATGAATTGCCCGGCTCCATCGCCATCGCCACGGACCTGCAGGAGCCGGCCGATCGTGAACGACTCGTGAAGGAGACGATCGAACGCGCGGGCGTGCCCCGTGTTCTGGTGAACAACGCCGGCGTGGGTCACAAGGTGGCCGTCGAAGACGAGGACCTTGAGACCTTCCGCACCGCGATGGAAGTGAACGTCACCGCCATCTGGCACCTGTCCAAGTTGTGCGCTCCCCACATGCGCGAAGCGGGTGGTGGAAGCATCGTGAACGTCGCGTCCATGTTCGGCATCGTGGGCGCTTCGCCGGTGAAGCAGGCGCACTACTGCGCGTCGAAGGGTGCGGTGTTGAACCTGACCCGCGAACTCGGTTTGCAGTGGGCTCGGCGCAACATTCGCGTCAATTCGTTGTGTCCCGGCTGGTTCCCCTCCGAGATGACCGAGGCCATGAACGACGAAGCCAGCATGAACTTCCTGCGCCAGAACTCGCCGATTCCGCGCATGGGCGAACTGTCCGAACTGGACGGAGCGTTGCTGCTGCTGGCTTCCGACGCCTCGACCTTCATGACCGGACAGGAGGTCGTGGTGGACGGTGGCTGGACGGCACGATGATCCTCCACCTGGCGGTACGAGCCGACTGGGAAGCCGGCAAGCGCGAGGGCTCGTATCCGTGGTCGACCCGTGGCGTGACCGTGGAGCAGGAGGGCTACACGCACTGCAGTTTCGAGCATCAGTGGCGTGGCGTTCGCGAACGTTTCTACGGCGATCTGCGTGACGACCAACTCGTGTTGCTCGAGATCGACGAGTCTCTTCTCTCCTCACCGGTCGTCGTCGAACGTCTGGGTGACGCACCCGACGAGTTCCCGCACATCTACGGCTCGATCGACATCGTCGCGGTCACGGCCGAGCGCGCGCTGGACTGAGGATCGATCAGAGATCGGGCGTCAGGTGCGCCCAGGGAGCGGCTTGCTCCAACTGCGACGCCACCCGAATGAGAACGTCCTCGCGTCCGTAGGCGGCTACCAACTGGATTCCCACGGGTAGCCCGGCGGGAGTGCGGTGCAGCGGAAGGCTGATGGCTGGTTGTCCGCTCATGTTGAACTGACCGGTGAACGTGACCCATTCACCCGCGGTGACCAGTGGTGCCATGGGTCGTTCGGCGTCGTTCGGCAACGAACCGACGGGAAGAGGGGGTGCGGCCAGGGTCGGGGTGAGGAGAAGGTCCCAACCCTGAGACCACCACGATTGAACGGCGCGACGGAACTTCACGGCCGCCGCCAACGATGCCGCGTAATCCACGCCACTGACGTTGTTGGCGAACTGCGCCTGCGCCCAGTTCATCAGTTCGACGTCGTCGACGGTCATCTCGCGACCGAGCGCGTCGGCGAAGCGCCGCAACGACATGCCCATGTTCGTGCTCCACATCTGGCCGAACGTGCGTCCCATCTCGTTGTCGGCCAGCACCTCGGGCCACGCCGGTTCCACGTGGTGGCCGAGGGACTCCAACAATTTGGCGGCGTTGTGAACACCGGTGACGCATTCGGGATCGGTGGCGAATCCGCGCGGGCTGTGATCCAGCAAGCCGATGCGCAGTCGGCCCGGATCGGCCCCCACCTCGTCGGCGAACGGTCGGGAGGGAAGCGGTGCGATGATGACGTCGCCGACACCGCGACCGTGCGTGGCGTCCAACAGTCGCGCCGAGTCCCGCACGGTTCGGCTGACGCAGTGCTCGACGCCCAGGTTGCTCTCGTCGCGTGCGGGCCCCATGGTGATGCGGCCTTGGGAGACCTTCAGACCGACCAGTCCACAACAGGCCGCCGGGATGCGGATCGACCCACCGCCGTCACTGGCGTGGGCGATGGGCACCATGCCGGCCGCCACCGCGGCCGCCGCTCCGCCGCTGGAGCCACCCGACGTACGCGAGGTGTCCCACGGGTTGCGGGTCGGTCCCCACGCTTCGGGTTCGGTCACCGGGACGCTTCCCAACTCGGGGCTGTTGGTGCGTCCGAGGCTGACGAGGCCGGCGGCTTTGTAGCGACTCACCAAGGTGGTGTCGGCGTCGGAGACGTAGTTGGCGGCCTTGTGCGCCTTGTTGCCGTTGCTGAGCGGTTTGCCGGCTTCGGCGGCGAACAGATCCTTCAACAAGTAGGGCACGCCGTGGAACGGTCCACGCGGCAGATCGGAGTTCGAGGCCAGGGCGCGGGCGTCGTCGAACCATTTGTACGTGAGAGCGTTCAGTTTCGGGTCGTACTTCTCGATCCGCTCGATGGCGGCCTCGACCAGTTCGATCGGTTTCGCGTCTCCGCGCGCGACCATCGCGGCTTGCGCGGTCGCGTCCATCCATCGGGTTTCGTCGGCCATCGAACTCATACGGGAATTACTAGCAGGTGTCACTATGGTGAACCACTGATGTCCGGCGAGCCCGCACCGAAAGACGAATCGAACGACGTATCGAGCGATGCGACGAATGACGTGACGACCGCGGTCAGCAGTACACGGGCGCTGTTGCGGGTGGCACCGGTGCGCAACCTTCTGGGCTCGAGCGTGTTCACGTCCGCCGGGGTCATGTTGCAGGCCACCGTCCTGGGCAAGCAGGTGTACGACATCACCGGTCGCGAGTTGGACATCGGCTTGCTCGGTTTGGCCGAGTTCCTGCCGGCCGCTCTGCTGGTGCTCGTCACCGGCACCGTGGCGGACCGCTTCAATCGCAAGGTCATCGGCGCGTTGGCCATCGGTGGCGAGGCGCTGTGTTCATTGGCGTTGATGTTCTACGCGTTGTCCGATCCGACCGCGGTGTGGCCGTTGTTCTTGATCGCCGTTCTGTTCGGAGTGTCGCGCGCCTTCGCCGCCCCGTCGGTGCGTTCGATCCCGCCGATGGTCGCCCCCGAAGGTGCGTTGCCTCGTACCATCGCTCTCTATTCGGCCACCTGGACCTCGGCGGCCATCATCGGACCGGCGTTGGGCGGCATCCTCTACGCGGTCGATCCAGCCCTCGCCTACGCGGTGGCCACGTGCATGGTGGGTGGCGGAATGATGTTCCTTCTGGCCATCCGGTTCACGAACCGCCCCACCGCTCGTGACCCACACGACGAGTCCAAGAAGGTCACGTTGCATTCGGCTCTCGAGGGACTGCGATTCATCCGTCGCACGCCCATTCTGCTGGCGGCGATCTCGCTCGACTTGTTCGCGGTGCTGTTCGGTGGTGCGGTGGCCCTCCTTCCGGCCATCGCCGAGGAACGACTGGGTGTCGGTGACGTCGCCTACGGTTGGTTGCGAGCCGCCCCCGGAATCGGAGCCGCGCTCATGGCGCTCGTGTTGGCTTCGCGTCCGGTCACGCGCCGCGTGGGCTCCAAGTTGCTCGTCGTGGTCGCGCTCTTCGGACTGGCCACCATCGTTCTCGGCGTCACCACCAGCTACGTGTTGGCCTTCGCGTCGTTGGTGATCCTGGCGGGAGCGGACATGGTGAGCGTGTACATCCGCAGCACGCTGGTTCCGTTGGTCACCCCCGACGACAAGCGTGGTCGTGTGATGGCGGTGGAGAACGTCTTCATCGGTGCGAGCAACGAACTGGGAGCCTTCGAGAGCGGCGTGGCCGCCCAGGCGTTCGGAACACAAACCGCGGTCATCGGCGGGGGCGTGGCCACCGTGGGCATCGTGGCCCTCTACTCGGTGTTCTTCCCGTCTCTGCGGCGGGTGGATCGATTCGAGGATCTGGACACACCGGAGAATCCGCGCTGACGAGCGTCGGTGGCGTCAAGCCGTGATGGCCAACCACACCGCGAGCGGGATGACGATCCACGACAGCAACAGCAATGCGATCGCGTAGGCCGCGAAGTTGAAGCTTTCGTCGCGCGGTGGCTTGCCCGCCACTCCGATGGTCTCCCACAACGCCTTCACGGGTTGATCCGTCGACAGTCTGATACGACGTCGCGCGACTCCCGCGCTGTAGAGAGCGACCCATGACAACGCCGCCAACACGCCCATGACGACGATGCTGAGGACGATGACGCCGGCTCGCGAGTCGAGGGCGGCTCGGGCCACGCTCTGCAACGCACTGGCGATCGACCCGAGGAACGCGCCGCCGAGAAGGAACGTGGGCAGACCGAGGGCCTTGCCGTTCATTCCCGCGTGAACTCGTCGGGCGTCCAGACGCGCGCGTCGCAACATGGAGTGCTCGCGGGTGGACCATTCGCTGTTCGCCTCGCGACGCTCGTACAGACCGCAGATTCGTCCCAACAATCGGGAGAGGTGATTGCGAACGATCCAGCGCGTCACCAGTTGCACCAGCCACGTCGCCACCGGTCGTAGTGGTCCGAGGCGGGGCAACACGGCCGGACGTTGACCGTTGCGGTCGAGCACCTCGATGGCGCGCATCACCAGGCGGTGGGCTTCCTCGAAGCGGTCGGGATGTTGGAGCGGGCGAATGGCGGCCATCTGCGTGACCATCTCCTGCTCGACGACACCCTTGCCGCCGATCTGCTCGAGGAGGGCACCCTTCTCCTCGTCGGTGTCGGCGCGCAGCACGCGCAGAGAATCGATCTGATCGAGCAACAGCTCGGGAACCTGCGTGAGCGGTGTGCCATCGCGGTCGCTGGCGGAGTTCTCGGCCATGGCGTCAGGGTAGTGCGAGGCCAGTTACCGCTCGGACGTCGGTAGGGTTTGCGCCTCGGAGGTGACGCGATGAAGAAGCTGATGTCGGAGTTCAAGGACTTCATCAACAAGGGCAACCTGTTGGCGATCGCCATCGGTTTCGTCGTTGGTGGAGCCTTCTCGAGTCTGGTGACGGCCCTCGTGGAGAACGTCATCATGCCGTTGGTGGCGATTCCGTTCGGAGAGCCAAAGTTCGACGACGTGCTCATCTTGCATCTGAACGACGCCGAGATCCGTTTCGGATCGTTCCTCACCGTGGCGGTCACCTTCCTGTCCATCGCGTTCGTGCTGTTCCTGATGTTGAAGGCGTACAACAAGGCCACCGGGTCACCGGCCGAAGCGCCGCCGACCGAAATGGCTCTGCTGGCGTCCATTCGTGACGAGTTGAAGTCGATTCGCGAGCAGAACGAGTCCAAGTGATCGTGCGGTCCCTGGTTCGAAGTCGCTCGGCGCTGCTGGTGGTGGCATCCATCGTCGTCTTTGCCGCCTGTGGTGGTGACGCCACGGCTCCGCAACCATCCGGACCACTCGGCACGGTGGCCGGTGTCGGGGTCGTTCCCGATCCGACCGGATCGGACGCGCTCGGATCGGGTGGCGCCGTTTCCACGTTCCCCTCGGGTCGCCAGGTGACCGTGGGCGAAGTCGCCGACGGCAACAAGGTTCTCTTCATCGGTGACTCGATCTTCGCCGCCTTGTCGCGACGATTCGGTGGCCCGGCCTGCGACCTGTTGGTTCCCTTGGGATGGCAGGTGTCGATCGAGGGCGAACGCGGGAAACCCATCAATCTGGGGCTCGACATCATCGAGAAGAAACTGCCGCAGGGTTTCGATGCGGCGGTGCTGTTCCTGGGCACCAACTACGGGAGGGATCAGGCCAAGTACCGCGAGATGTTGCGTGAGATTCTCGACACCCTTGCTCCTCGACCGGTGATCATCCTCACCGCCACCGAGTTCAAGCCGTACATCGCGGAGGTCAACGAGGTGATCCTCGAGGAGGCCGCGGCTCGTGAGAATCTTTGGCTCCTCGATTGGCGCAACATCTCGCGCACTCCGGGGCTCTTGTGGAAGGACGGCATTCATCCGGTGGCGGCCGGCAACGAGGTGATGATGCAGCTGATCATCGAGATGCTCGGAACGCCGCCCGCCTCCTCCGCCGGAAAGTGCTTGCCCTCGGAGTTCACCAACGATGCGCCCCTGACGAACCTTCCCCCGGAGATGTCCACCACGACGGATCCCAACGCCACCACCACCACCTTGGATCCATCGGTCACCACCACCACGGTCTCGTCGTCGACACCGAACTCCACCACGACCGTTGCGTCCTCGGTGCCCGGCGTCACCACGACGACGACCGCGACCACCAGCACGACTCTCGCCTCGAATTGAGCGGTGACCTTCTCGGCCCGGTTGTGGCGCGCATGGTTGTGACGGGGACCTCGACGGCACACACTTGAGAGGTGCTCCAGGTCCAGTCGCTCTCGGTCGAAGTGGGTGGTCGCGTCGTCGTGTCCGACGCCACCTTCACCGTGATGCCCAAGGACAAGGTGGGTCTGGTGGGTCGCAACGGTGCCGGCAAGACCAGCCTCTTCAAGGTGCTCGGCGGCGAAGCCGAACCCATCGCCGGCAAGATCACCCGTAAGGGTGGTTTCGGTTACCTGCCGCAGGATCCCCGCATCGCGGGCATCTACGACGGACGGTCGGCCATCTCTCACATCCTCTCGGGTCGCAACATCGACGACGACTTGGTGCGCATCGAGAAGTTGCGCATCGCGATGGAGGAGGACGCCAGCGACCGCAACGTGCAACGATTCAGCCGCGCCGAGGAGGAGTTCGCTCTCAAGGGTGGTTACGCCGCCGAGAGCGAGGCGCGCAGCATCGCCGCCGGCCTCGGCATGAACGGGGAACGACTGGATCTACCGGTTGGTGTGTTGTCGGGTGGCGAGCGGCGTCGCGTGGAGTTGTCGCGCATCCTCTTCGCCGGCAGCGACGCCTTGCTGTTGGACGAACCCACGAACCACCTCGACGTGGATGCCAAGACCTGGTTGCTCGGCTTCCTCCGCCAGTACCGCGGCGCCTTGTTGGTGATCAGTCACGACCTCGATCTGCTGGACGAGGCGATCACGCGCGTGTTGCACCTGGATCGAGTGGCCGAGGACGCCACCGGACACATCGTGGAATATCGCGGCACCTACAGCCAATACCAACGGGCGCGGGCCGAGGACGAGGAACGACTCGCCAAGAAAGCCGCGCTGCAAGCCAAGGAGATCGATCGTCTGCAGACCGTGGTCGACCGATTCGGTGCCAAGGCCACCAAGGCCGCCATGGCCCACAGCATCGAGAAGCGAATCGACCGCCTGCAGGGCGAAAAAGTGAACGCTCCCAATGCGACCCGACGGATCCAGGTGAAGTTCCCGGATCCGCCACCGTGCGGCACCACCGTCATCACGGCCGAGCATCTGTGCAAGGGATACGGCGGACCACCGGTGTTCGAGGACGTCTCGTTCGATCTGGGTCGTGGTGAGCGATTGCTGGTGTTGGGCTTGAACGGCGCGGGTAAGACCAGTCTGTTGCGCATTCTCGCCGGCGAGACCGACGCCGACCTCGGACAGTTCGCTTTCGGCCATCAGGTGCAGTGCGGCTACTACGCGCAGGAGCACGACAACCTGGACACGAACGCGTCGTTGCTCGACAACATTCGCCGCGAGGTGCCGCCCGGAGTGCAACTGACCGAGACCCAGTTGCGCGGGCTGTTGGGAATGTTCGGTCTGTCGGGCGAGAAGGTGTTCCAGAAGTCGGGCACGTTGAGCGGTGGTGAGAAGACCAAGTTGGCGTTGGCCATGCTGATGGTCGGTCGCAACAACCTGCTGTTGCTCGACGAACCCACCAACAACCTCGATCCGCCCAGTCGCGAGGCGGTGGCCGACGCTCTGTCGGGCTGGAAGGGCGCGATCATATTCGTCAGCCACGACACCGAGTTCGTGGAGAACCTGTCACCGACCAAGGTGCTGTTGATGCCCGATGGTCAGGTGGACTACTTCGGCCGGGACTGGCTGGACCTCGTCAGCCTCGCCTGAGTTCGTCGTCCGCTGGTTCCGTGCCGATGGGCGTGGTCGACGCGGTTACGGTGGGTCCATGCGAATTGGAATCTTCGGTGGAGCAGCGAACGACGGAACGATCGACGCCATGGTGGCCGAGGCTCGAGCGGCTGAGGCCGCCGGTTTCGCCAGCTACTGGGCGCCGCAGATCTTCGGACACGACGCGTTGACGGCGCTGGCCGTGATCGGTCGCGAGGTGCCCCGCATCGAGTTGGGAACCAGCGTCGTTCCCACGTACCCACGTCACCCGATGATGATGGCTCAGCAAGCCCTCACGGTGAACGCGGCATCGAACGGTCGTCTGTGCCTCGGCATCGGTCTCAGTCACAAGATCGTGGTGGAGTCCATGTGGGGCATGAGTTTCGACAAGCCGGTTCGTCACATGCGCGAGTACCTGGAAGTGATGATGCCGCTGCTGGAGGGCAAGCCGGTGTCGCACGCCGGTGAGGAGTTCCGCGTGAACGGTGGTGTTGCAGTGCCGGGTGGTTCGCGACCCAACGTCGTGGTCGCCGCACTCGGCGAGCAGATGTTGAAGGTCACCGCGGCGTTGGCCGACGGCACGCTCACGTGGTGCACGGGTCCGCAAACCCTGAAGAACCACACGGTTCCCACCTTGCGGGCCGCCGCCGAGAAGGTCGGTCGTGACTCCACGCGCGTCATCGCGGCCCTTCCGGTGTGCGTCACGAACGATCGAGCCGCCGCCCTGGAGCGCGCGGCCAAGGTGTTCGTGGTCTACGGCCAGTTGCCGAGTTATCGCGCCATGCTCGACAAGGAAGGCGCGGCCGGTCCGGCCGACATCGCCATCATCGGCAGCGAGGCCGAGGTGGCCGAGCGCATCGCGTCGCTCGCCGACATCGGCGTCACCGATTTCGCCGCGGTCGAGTTCGGGGCCACTCCCGACGAGATCAACGACACGCGCAACGTGGTGAAGAGTCTGTTGAAGTAATTCGCGCGTCGACATCCGACGACGGGGGGAGTCATGGGTGCAGGAGTGAAGGTCTCGATCGGCGGCGGAATCGCGCGTGTGGTGTTCGATCACCCGCCCATCAACGTGTTCACTTTCGAGCAGTTCATCGAGACCGCCCGCATCGTCGAGGAACTGGCGGTGGACGACTCGGTGCGAGTGGTGTTGCTGTCGTCGGCCAACCCCGACTTTTTCATCGCCCACTTCGACGTGGAGGCGATCCTGACGTTTCCGCCCGGTCAACCACCCACGACCGAGTTGGGTCCGTACCACCGCATGTGCGAGACGTTGCGCACCATGCCCAAGGCCACCATCGCCGTCATCGAGGGTCGCGTGGGTGGTGGCGGCAGCGAATTGGCGTCCAGTTGCGACATGCGTTTCGCCGCCCTGCCGCATGGTGACCATCCGGGTGCTTTGTTCAACCAGCCCGAGGTGGCTCTGGGCATCATCCCGGGTGGCAGCGGCACGCAACGACTCTCGCGGTTGCTCGGGCGATCGCGAGCGATGGAAGTGGTGTTGGGCTGTGACGACATCGACGCTCGAACCGCCGAATCCTGGGGATGGATCAATCGGGCGTTGCCCCACGACGAGTTGTGGCCCTTCGTGGAGCGGATGGTGCGGCGCATCGCGTCGTTCCCCGCGCACGCGGTGGCCGAGGCCAAGGCGTCGGTGTTGCGCGCCGAGAAGGACGTGGAAGCCGACCTCATCGCCGAGTGGAACGCGTTCGCACGCTGTCTGGATGGTGATGGCACGCGGGACGCGATGTTGAAGTTCCTGGCCGACGGCGGACAGACCCGCGACGGCGAACTGCGCCTCGGAGCCCTCTTCGACTGAAACCGCCCGGTGTGCCGATTACTTCAGCGACACGGGTGTGCCACTGAAGGGCTTGTTCACCAGGTCGAAGAAGTCGTTGCCCTTGTCGTCCACCACGATGAACGCCGGGAAGTCCTGCACCTCGATCTTCCACACGGCTTCCATGCCCAACTCGGCGTACTCCAGAACCTCCACCTTGGTGATGCAGTCCTGCGCCAGACGCGCGGCCGGTCCACCGATGGAACCCAGGTAGAAGCCGCCGTGCTTCTTGCAGGCGTCGGTCACCGCGCGCGACCGATTGCCCTTGGCCAACATCACGAAGCTGCCACCGTTGGCCTGGAACTCGTCCACGTAGCTGTCCATACGACCGGCCGTGGTGGGGCCGAACGAACCCGACGCCATGCCCTCGGGTGTCTTGGCCGGACCGGCGTAGTACACGGCCATGTTCTTCATGTAGTCGGGCAATCCCTGACCGGCGTCGATGCGCTCCTTCAACTTGGCGTGGGCGATGTCGCGCGCCACCACCAGCGGTCCGGTCAGCATCACGCGCGTCTTCACCGGGTACTTGCTCAACTCGGCGCGGATCTCGTCCATCGGACGATTGAGGTCGATCTGCACCACCGGCGTGTCCTGTAGATCATCGTGGGTCACGTCGGGTAGGAAGCGCGCGGGATCGGTCTCCAACTGTTCGAGGAAGATGCCGTCGGCGGTGATCTTGCCCAGCATCTGTCGGTCGGCCGAACACGACACGGCCATGGCCACCGGGCACGACGCGCCGTGTCGCGGAAGGCGAATCACGCGCACGTCGTGGCAGAAGTACTTGCCGCCGAACTGCGCGCCGATGCCGGTTTCCTGCGACAGCTTCAAGATGCGCTGTTCCATGTCGAGGTCGCGGAAGCCGTGACCCAACGTCGAACCCTCGGTGGGCAGTGAATCCAGATAGCGCGCGCTGGCCAACTTCGCGGTCTCCACCGCGTGCTCGGCCGACGTGCCGCCGATGACCACGGCCAGGTGATACGGCGGGCAGGCAGCGGTGCCGAGCGACTTCATCTTCTCGAACAACCACGGGAAGAGCGACTTGTCGTTCAGCAACGCCTTGGTCTCCTGGAACAAGTAGCTCTTGTTCGCGCTGCCGCCACCCTTGGCCATGAACAGGAACTTGTACGCGTCGCCGTCGATGGCGTTGATCTTGATCTCGGCCGGCAGGTTGTTGCCGGTGTTCACCTCGTCGTACTGGTGAGGTAGGTGTTGTACACGCCGCGCGCGATGGCTTTCTCGTCGCCTCCTCCGGTGAACACGAACTGACCCTTCTTCGCCTTCACGATGGCGGTGCCGGTGTCCTGGCACATGGGCAACACGCCGCTGGCCGCGATGGCCGCGTTCTTCAACAGGTCGAGAGCGACGAAGCGGTCGTTGTCGCTGGCCTCAGGGTCCTCGAGGATGTTGCGCAGCTGCTGCAGGTGCCCGGGGCGCAGGAAGTGCGCGATGTCGCGCATGGCTTCCTCGGTGATGCGGGTGAGCGCCTCGTGGCTCACCTTCAGGAATCGTCCCTCGGGGGTGTCGAACGTGGACACACCGTCGGTGGTGACCAAGCGATAGGGGGTGTCGTCCTTGCCCAACGGCAGGATCTCGGTGAACGCGAACTCGGGCATGACCTCACGCTACGCCCGCCGGCGCGTGGATGCCCAGCCCGTCAGAGGGCGGTCTGCAGAACCAACAGCAGCGCCGAGGCCGCGCACATCACCAGGATCAACGGACGCATCACCGCGGCCGACATGTGACGCGCCAGCACGTTC
>JAJTEQ010000029.1 GCA_021298195.1 Ilumatobacteraceae bacterium | reverse complement strand
GTGAGAAGTCCGTCGGCGAGCGAGATCTCGCGGTCGCGCGAGAGGTTGCGCACGGCGACGCGCACCACTTCCAGGCGAACACCGGTTCGCGCTTCGATGCCCTTCGACTGCTGGGCGATGAGGCCGATCAGGGCCGCACCGACGTTGCCGCAGCCGAGCACGCCGATGCGCACGACCTTGCCTTGGGATTCAACCGTTGTCACGCTGGTCAAGGCTAAGGGGAATCCCCGCCCGAAACCTCGGGGATTACGGGCGGGTGCGGGTCCACGGCGCTCGATCAGGAGCGTGATTCACACCTGATCGAGTCGAACCAGGTCCTCGTACGTCTCGCGTCGCACCACCACGCGCGACTCGCCGTCGGCCACGAAGACCACGGCCGGTCGCGGGACCTTGTTGTAATTGCTCGCCATCGAATGTCCGTACGCACCGGTGACCGGAGTGGCCAGCAGGTCGCCCACCTTCAACGACGACGGGAAATCGGCGTCGAAGATGAGGACGTCGCCGCTCTCGCAATGCTTGCCCACCAGTCGACCGGGCATGTCGCGCGTCGCCGCCACGTCGGCCACCGCGAAGGCCTCGTAGCCACTGCCGTAGAGGACGGGCCGCGGGTTGTCGCTCATGCCACCGTCGACGCTGACGTACGTGCGGATGCCGGGAATCGGCTTGATGGTGCCCACCGTGTACACGGTGATGGCCGACGACGCCACGATGGAACGACCGGGCTCGACCGACACCTCGGCCTGAACGCCGAGGGCCCGACACGCGTCGAGCAACACCGATCCCCACGCGGAGATCGACGGTGCCTCTTCGCCTTCCACGTACGCGACGCCGAGGCCGCCGCCCAAGGTCAGCTCGGGCAGTCCGTAGGGCGCGGCGAACCTGGCCATCACTTCGGCGGCCTTGGCGAAGCTGTCGACGAGCAGCACGTTGGAACCGATGTGGCAATGAAGTCCGACCAACTCGCCACATCCACCACGCGTGATGCGATCGATGGCGCGCGCGGCGTCACCGTTGGCCAGGTTGAAGCCGAACTTCGAATCGTCCTGACCCGTGGCGATGAAGTCGTGCGTGTGCGCGTGAACACCGGGAGTCACGCGAATCATCAACCGCGGTACGGGCAGACCGCGCGAGCGCAGGTGCTCGAGTCGTTCGATCTCGTCGAAACTGTCGACCACGATCTGGCGCACGCCGGGACGCGCCTGAGTGTCGGCACCGACGGTCAACGCCATCTCCAGTTCGGCGATGCTCTTGTTGTTGCCGTGCAGGATGCATCGATCGGCCGGCACCCCGCCGTGCATGGCCACGAACAACTCGCCGCCAGTGGCCACGTCGAGCAGAAGGCCCTCGTCGCTGACGAGTCGCGCCATGGCGGCGCAACTGAACGCTTTGCTGGCGTACACGACCCGATCGACTCCGAACGCCCCCACCGCCTCGCGACAACGGGCCCGCACGTGGGCCTCGTCGTAGACGAACAAGGGAGTGCCATGGCGTTCGGCCAACTCGTCGACCCGACAACCGCCGACGCTCAACGAACCGTCGGACTCGATCCGCGCCGTGTCGGGCAACAGGCCCATGGGGACGGGGCGAGGGCTCACATCTGCTCCGGAGCGTCGATGCCCAGCAGGCCGAGTCCGCGGTTCATGACGCGCGCCGTGAGGTCGCACAGCGCCAGCCGGCTGGTGCGGACGGCATCGTCGTCGGCCTTCAACACCGGGCAGTGTTCGTAGAACGCGGTGAAGGTGGTGGCGAGTTCGTAGAGGTACGTGCACAGTCGATGCGGGCTGTAGCGCTCGAGCGTGTCGAAAATCGCGGACTCGAAACCCAGGATTTTCAGGGCCAGGTCGCGCTCCTGCGGTTCGACCACCGCGAGTGCGGTCGACGAGACCGTCGAGCGATCGATGCCCGCCCGCCGGAAGATGCTGCAGATGCGCGCGTGCGCGTACTGCAGATAGGGCGCGGTGTTGCCGTCGAACGACAACATGCGCTCCCAATCGAAGACGTAGTCACGGACGCGATCGGTGGAGAGGTCCGCGTACTTCACGGCGCCGATGCCCACCATCCGCGCGACACGGGCGCGCTCGTCGACCGGGAGATCGGGGTTCTTGGCCGCGATGGCTTCGTCGGCCCGCGCCACCGCCTCGGTGACCAGGTCGATGAACTTCAGCGGGTCGCCACTGCGACTCTTCAGCATCTTGCGATCGGAGCCCAGCACGCTGCCGAACGACACGTGAACGGCTTCCACCGGATCCTTCAACCACCCCGCCATGCGCGCGACGTCGAAGACCATGCTCAGGTGCTGGGCCTGAGGCGCGCCCACCACGTACAACAAAAGATCGGCGCCGATGCGCTCGACACGATCGATCACACACGCCAAGTCACTGGTGGCGTAATTGAACCCACCCTGTCCCTTCTGCACGATCAACGGCAACGGATCGCCGTCGCGATTGGTGTAGCCGGGCGGGAACACCACGTCGGCGCCGTCGGACTGCTGGAGCAGACCCAGTGCGTCGAGACGGGTGATCACCTGCGGCAGCAGATCGTTGTAGGCGCTCTCGCCCATCAGATCGTCGTCGGTGAGGAGGATTCCGAGCAACGAGTACACCGCGTTGAAGTGCTTGGTGGAGAGATCGACGAGCAACTTCCACAGACGTCTCGTTTCCGCGTCGCCCGATTGCAGCAACACCACGCGGGCACGTGCCCGATCCTTGAAAGCGTCGTCGGCGTCGAACTTGGCGCGGGCCTGCTTGTAGAAGCCGTCGAGGTCGCCGAGCGAGAGATGATCGGCCGCCTGGGTCTCGCCCAGGTCCAACAGATGCTCGATGAGCATGCCGAACGGCGTGCCCCAGTCGCCGATGTGGTTCTCGCGGATCACCTCGTGACCGACGTGTTCCATGAGCCGAACGAGGGCGTCACCGATGACGGTGGTGCGCAGGTGGCCGACGTGCATCTCCTTGGCCACGTTGGGTGCCGAGTAGTCGATGATCACCTTGCGCGCCGTGACGGCCCCGACCCCGAGGCGTTCGTCGGATGCGACCGTCGCCAGCTCGCCGGCCAGGAACGAATTGTCGAGCACGAGGTTCAAGAAGCCGGGACCGGCCACCTCGATGGAGGAGCAGATGTCCGAGAGTCCCCCACTGGCCTCGAGCACCGCTTGGGCCACGTCACGCGGACTGCGGCCCAGTTCCTTGGCCAACGCCAACGCGCCATTCGATTGAGCGTCGGCATGCTCACTCGGCCGAATGACCGGATCGACACCGGCACGACCGGCCACCGCGTCGAAGGCCACCTGCAGTCGGGCGGCGAGGATGAGGAGCGGATCGGCCATATCCGTTCCATTGTTACCGATGAGGGGCGGTTCGCCCCCGACAATTCACGGCCCGACGACAATTCCTCTCATCGCGGCGTGGACGCTTCGAGGTAGTAGGCGCAATGTCCGAAGATCTCGGTGACCTCACCGGCATTCACGGCGATCCACACCGGTTGCATGCGCCACGTCGCCTCGACGCTCCATGGGTCCGAGGTGCCACACGACCAACCGAGTTCGGCGTCGTACCGATCCTCGCGATAAACGAATCCCGCGGCCACCGGCATCGACCGCAAGCGATCCGACTGGTCCTCCACCAACCAGCCCGTGGAATTGTTCGCCTCACATTCGATGTCGGTCTGGCATTCGGCCGAACGGAATTTCTCTTCGGCGGTCGCTCCGGCGTACACGCACCAGATGTCGATCTCCAGGGTCGTGCCGTCGAACCGTGAGTACCCGAAGCCGTCTTCCGGCGATGTCACCACGTCGTACGATTCGTAACGAGGACCGAGCGACCCCATCCAGATGCCATCGGGCAGGACATCGGGCAGAACCGCGTCCTCGCCGACACCACTACCGCAACCGCTGCCACGAATGTCCGCCGGGCCCAGCACCGGGACTTCGAAGAACTCGAGCCCCACGAACGAGTAGCCCGCGAAGTCGGCCGGCACCGTCGTGTCCGTGCTCGTGTCCGTGGTCGTCGCGACCGTGGCGTCCACCTCGGTCGTGTCGACCACGGTCGTGGTCGCGGACGGAGTCTCGGTGGTCACACGATCACCCGAACACGCCGTCACGGCGATCGACACGACAGACACGAGGGTCATGGCGACCACACGACGACGGGGAATCAACATGCCCAAACTGTAGGAGCGATCCCACCGCTAGTCTGTCAAGAGTTGCCCACGTAGCTCAGTGGATAGAGCGTCTGCCTCCGGAGCAGAAGGTCGTAGGTCCGATTCCTACCGTGGGCGCCAAGGGGTCACGATCCCCTTCGGCGAACGCCGCGGCTACGGCCACTTTCGTCAGGATGGACCATGAGCACAATCGACCCCGACTCCTCGATGCGTCTGGTCTTCATCCGAGAGTCGATCACCCAGCTCGAGGACCGCATCACCACGGTCGACAACAAGGGAAACATCCTGATCGGTGTGGCTCTGGCCTCACTCGCGGTCAGTGGGACTTTCATGAACAAGGCCCTCGAGAACGACCTGGCCCTCGGTTGGGAAATCGCCATTCTCGTTGTGGCGGCGATCCAGCTGATCATGAGCGGCTCCATCATTCTTCGGTGTCTGTTGCTGCTGAACCCCCGAAAGGCTTCTCCCGAATCGACCGGATACGCGTTCCCGAACCCGTATCTGTTGTGGCCACGCAAGACGCAACCATGGACGATCAGCGCCGAGGCTCACGGCGACGCATTGCGAAATCTGACCATCGAGCAGATCGAAGAAAACCTCGTCGCCATGCAGACCACCTTGATCTTTCTGATCGATGCCAAATACCGCCACTACCGAATGGCCATCAAACTGTCGAAGGGTCTGATATCCACGATTCTGGTGGTCTTGGGTACGGCCGGAATCGCTTCGGCCGCCGGAAACTGACGACCGTCTGATCGCCACCCTCCCCGACCCATCAAGGCTCGACAACCCGGTTCCGAAATTCCCGGGGAAAAGTGCGAGGAAGCCCGGGAACGGTCCTCTTGTTCCGTGAGCAGCCACACGGGCTGCCACCAACCAGACAGGGGAACGTCATGAAAATCAACCGCAACAACACGTTCATCGCCGCCGGAATCGCCGCCATCGCGGTGGCCGGCCTCACCATCGGCACCAGCGGCTGCTTCGACAACAGCGCGAACGGAGCCACCGAGGTCCTCACCAAGATCGCCGACTCGACCAGCGATTCGTCGGACACCACCGACTCGAGTGCCGATGCCGACCTCGTCACGAACGTCGGCGCCACCAGCATCGGTCTGGGCGACGACGCCAACCCCGCCTCGGGAGACGTTTCCGGTGCCGTCAGCGAGTCGGCTCACTCCGACGCGATCTCGGCCGATG
Organism: Ilumatobacteraceae bacterium; assembly: GCA_021298195.1. GTDB lineage: Bacteria > Actinomycetota > Acidimicrobiia > Acidimicrobiales > Ilumatobacteraceae > Casp-actino8. Next base: position 32,671 of record JAJTEQ010000029.1, on the reverse strand, counting down.
ACTCGAGCACGGTCATCGACACGCCGGCCAACGATGAGACCTCCGGTGACGCCCCCACGAGCGGCGACCCCATGACCGACGGAACCTCCAGCGACGCCGCCGCATCCGAGCCCGAGATCGCCGACGAAGCTCCCGCGACCGAGGCCCCGGCCAGCGACACGCCGGCCGTGGAGATCCCGTCGGATGGCACGGCGCCCGGCGTCGGTAGCGGTGGAATCACCGCACCGACCCTCGAGATCGAGTTGAACCCCGGAGCCACGGTCGAGGGATCGATCTTCTTCGGCGCCGACGGAGATGCCGATGCCAGTCTCTTCCTGAAAGAGAGCGGCTTCGGCGGCAACGACATCGTCTCGGTGAAACTCGTCTACTACGTGGGCGAGACCAAGACCACCACCGGTGCGACCCTCTCGCGCACCGCCTCCACCATTCGTTCGATCTGGCGAGCCGAGAACATGAACCTGTCGAACGGCACCATGGTCTCCATCCGCGTCACCAACTCCAAAGGGGTCACCACCTACACCGACGTGGTCGTGGAAATCACCGCTCCGATGTGAGGTTCGCGTCCTCGGTTCAGAGGATCGGACGAGGGCGACTCGGGAAACCGGGTCGCCCTCGTCGTTTCCCGTGTCCGGTCCACGGCGTCAGGAGAGTGCGGATTTCACGGCCGCGGCGATGGCCGCGCCATCGGCGAACGCACCCACGCGCTCCTTCACCGCCTTGATCACCACGCCCATCGCCTTGGGACCGACCTGGCCATTTGCGGCGGCGGCGGCAACCTCCTCGGACACGATGCTCGCCAATGCGCCGGCGTCCATGGCGGCGGGCAGGTACTTCTCGATGATGGCGATCTCCGCGCGCTCCTTGGATGCGGACTCGGCACGACCGGCTTGCTCGTAGATGTCGGCCGACTCGGCACGCTTCTTCGCTTCGGCCCGCAACACGTTGATGATCTGGTCGTCGCTCAACACCACCGCCTCGCTCCCGGCCACCTCGGCGTTCATGATGGCGGCCAACGCCATGCGCAAGGTCGACTTCAAAAGTTCGTCTCCCGCGCGCACCGCCTCGGCGATGTCGGCTTGGATTCGGGCTTTCAATCCGTTCTCAGTGCTCATGGCGACATTCTGACGCATGCGCGGGCAGGCTGACGCACGAGATAGCGGTAGCCTCTCCCCATTGTGAATCAGGTCAAGAATCGTCTCGCTGCCCTCTCCATGCTCGATCGGGCCTTTCGTCTGCTCCCCGACGCGAAGATCACCGCTCTCTACGACGCGCTCGAGGAGGACGGACAGGACGCCGTCCAACACATCGCCAGCGTCAAGGGCACCGATCCCTCGCCGGCCGACCTGATCGCGGCCATTCGCGAGACCGTCAACAAGGGACGCATCAATGGCGACCTCGAGCGACTGTCGCTCGTGCTGACCGAAACCTGCCTCAACGAGTGCATCGAGGCGTTGGGCTCCAACGCCGACGACCCGAGCGAGGAAAATCTGCGCGAGGTCCTTCCGGGCGTCATCGCCAATCACGGCCTCGACGTCACTCAGGTGATGTTGGCCACCGTGGTCACCGGCGAAGCGATCGCCTCACCGATCATCACGCGCATCCTCAAGCATGACGACGCGTGGAAGGTTCCACCGGCTCCGACGGTCACCATCGCGCCCCTGATCGTCGACACCAAGGACGACGCCGAGCGCGCGGCTCTGAAGGAACAGCGCAAGGCGCGCAAGGCCGCCGAGCAGGAAGCCGCTCGTCGTCGTCGCGAGCAATCTCAGTCGTCGCGCCGCAAGGGCTGATCCGACCGCTCAGCCCAGACGTGGATCGTCCGGCACTCCGGCGTCCAATTCGACCCGCAACGAGTTCAGGAACATCGCCACCAGGTGATAGTTGCCCACGGTGGCGATGACATCCAGCATCTGCTCGTTCGTCAGGTGCGTCGACAACGACCGCCACGTTGCATCACTCAAACGGTGGTCGACGTGCAGTTCATCGGCGGCGGTCAACAACAGTCGATCGACATCGGGCCAACGCGCCGAGGGACCGACCGTCACGCGCTCGATCTCGGAGTCGGAAAGCCCGCATTCGCGCGCGATCAGCACGTGCTGACCCCATTCGTAACGCGAGTTGCAGTTCCATCCGGTGCGCAGGATGAGCAATTCGCGTTCGCGCGGAGCGATGGTGTTCTTGGAAAGAACGTGACCGGCGAACACCAGCCACCGTCGCAACAGATCGGGATGATGAGCCAAGGAGCCGAAGATGTTCAACGGTTCACCCGTCGACGAGGTCAGTCCCTTGGCGAACATCTCGGCCAAACGCGGGTCCTCGTCGGCGGCGCGCACCGGGAGTCGCGCCGGTGCATGACGCTTCTCCATGTCGAGCAGGAACTTCTTCGCCTTCGTGCCACCGGCGAAGCCGGTGAGGGACCCCGACGAGCCGATGACTCGGTGGCACGGCACCACGATGGCCAACGGGTTCCGACCGTTCGCCGAACCGACCGCGCGCGCCTTCTTCGTGTCGCCGAGTGCCGCCGCCTGCTCGCCGTAGGACATGGTGGACCCGTAGGGAATGGAGCGCAACACGTTCCAGACCGACATCTGGAACGGCGTTCCGACCGGCTCGAGGGGCAGGTCGAATTCACGACGCTGGCCGGCGAAGTACTGGTCGAGTTGCTCGGCGGTTTTCGCAATCACCTCGTTACGACCCGAGCGGGCCTCGTTCGGGGACGAATCGTTCGGCCAACGAACGGCGCGCAAACCGCTCCCACTGGCGACCAACGTGAGTCGACCCACCGGACTGGCGTAGGACGATTTCACCAGCGATACGACCACGACGCCATCCTGCCAGAGCCCGTCGACCACCGCGGTTCTGTCGTGTGCCCGGCGCAACACCTCGGGATTACCGCCCCGTGACCGTTTCATTGTACGGTGCAACCAATGACCGACACGCTCAATTCCACCCCGATGGGCGTGGCCATCACCAAACGCCAGTTGTACATGGTGTTCGGTGGCGTCATCTCGGGATTGGCCCTGTCGGCTCTCGACGGCACCATCGTCAACACGGCGCTGGCCACCATCGTCGGCGAACTCGGCGGAATCAAGTACTACGCCTGGGTGGGCACCGCGTACATGCTGACCAGCACCACCTCGACTCCGCTCTTCGGCAAACTCTCCGACCTCTACGGTCGACGAATTCTCTACCAGGCCGCCATCGTGATCTTCGCGGTCGGATCGGTGCTCTGCGGAATTTCCCAAACCATGTGGCAACTGGTGGTCGCCCGAGGTGTTCAAGGCATTGGTGGCGGTGGCCTGCTGGCGGTGGCCTTCGCCATCATCGGCGACGTCGTCGCTCCGCGCGAACGTGGCAAGTACATGGGACTCATCACGAGCATCTTCACCTTCAGCAGCGTCATCGGGCCGTTGCTCGGTGGCTTCATCGTCGACAACACCAGTTGGCGTTGGATCTTCCTCGTCAACGTTCCGGTGGCGGTCGTCGCGATCATGATCACCAACAAGGCGCTGAAGCTTCCGTTCGTTCGCCAGCAACGCAAGGTCGACTTCATGGGCGCCACGTTGCTCGTCTTCTCGGTCACCGCTTTGTTGTTGGGACTCTCGTGGACCGGTGACGAATACGGCTGGACCTCCGCTCCGACATTGGGTTTCTTCGCCACGGCCATCGTGGGAACGGTCGCTTTCATTCGATGGGAGGACAAGGCCCCCGAGCCCATCATCCCGCTCTCCATGCTCTCGATCGACACCGTCAAGGTCGTGGTGCCGCTCATGATCCTCATCGGCGCCGTGTTCTACGGCGCCAACGCCTTCATGCCCCTGTTCTTGCAGGGTGTCACCGGTGTGTCGGCCACCAATTCGGGACTGCTGCTGGTGCCGATGGCGGTCTCGGTGGCCATCACGGCAACCTGGGTGGGGCGCATCACCTCGCGCACCGGCACCTACAAGGTGTGGTCGCCGATCGGTTGCGCGATCACCACGGTCGGATTCGCGATGGCGTCGTTCCTCGACTCGTCGAACGGATACGTGTACCTCGCCATGGCCGCGTCGTTCATCCTCGGAATCGGGATGGGAATGATCATGCCCACCGGAACACTGGCGGTGCAGAACGCGGTCGCGCCGAGCGAGATGGGCACCGCGTCCTCGGTGGTGGTCTTCATGCGTCAGTTGGGTGGTGCCGTGGGACTCGCGGCCTACGGAGCCCTGTTCGCCAATCGGCTGAACGGTCGCGTCGACCCCGAGTTGGTGCAGGCCCCGCGCATGATCCGCACGTTGCCGTCACCCGTGCGCGAGCAGGCCCTCGACGCTCTCACGCATGCGATCGTCATCGTCTTCCGCGCCGCGGTTCCGTTGGCGATCATCGGTTTCGTCGTGGCCCTCGCCATGCCGAACCGGCCGTTGCGCTCGGCGGCCGCAATGAGCGCCGCCGCACCCTCAGGCGACTGACGGAACCGGTCGCTTCGTTCGCTGCAAGAGCGACAATCCGAGCACGGCGAAACCGATGCCCCCGGCGAAGGTGGCGCGCTCTCCGAACAGTTCACCGATGAGCCCGAGTGCCAGACCACCGATCACTCCGCCGATCTCGAAGAAACTGGTGAAACTGGCCACCACTTGCACGCGATCCTCGCCGTCGATTCCCTCGACGCTCATGGCCAACAGCGACGGGTAGAAGAACGAGACGCCCAGGGCGAAGAAGATCGTGCCCAGCCAGATTCCGAACGAGTTGCCGAACACCCACACCGACGTGACACCGCCGAAGAGGAACCACATCGCCATCACCACACTGCGACGCAAACCGATGCGGGCCGGGAACTTGGCGCCGAACAAGCGAATGAACAGGCACAAGATGCTGTACGCGGTGAAGAAACCCGCCGAACCCGACAGCCCGATCGACTTGGCGAACGTCGGAACGAACGACGTGAACGAAGTCCAGGCCGCCATACCGAGGGCCAGGATCGTTCCGGGGAGGATCGCGCGCGGGTGGAACCACGAGATGCGTCGCCGCACCACGGGGGGTCGCTCCCCCACGAACGCCGGGGCCGTGAACGACACCAACGCCGCCACCAACGCCGCGGCGGCCGAAACGATCCACACCGCGTCGTAATGTCCCGACGACAATCCGCGTGAACCCTCGACCACGTCACCCATCACCCACTCACCGATGATCGGCCCGACGGACAGGCCACCGAAAACGGCCACCGAGAGATAACTGGCGGCCTCGGCCTTGCGCGTCTCGGGGCTCAACTCCACGACGAGAATGGCCGCCCCGACGAACAACGCGGCCTCACCGACTCCCATCAACGCGCGCAGCGGCAGGATCTGCCACGTCGACGTCACCACGATCAGGCTGAGGGCACCCAGCGCTCCGATGACCGAACCGGTGACCATCATGGTGCGTCGGCCCCACGTGTTACCGACCCACGTCAACAACGGGCGCAAGAGCACCGCGGAACCGCTGAAGACGACACCGGCCGCACCGATCATGGCTTCGCCGCCACCGAGTCCGTTCTTGATGAAGACCGGCAACGTGGGGATGAAGATTCCGACGCACGTGTAATACGCCAATGTGGCCGCGGTGACCAACAGGAACCGCGGCGTCACCATCCGTTCGCTCAACCGGCCGACGGCTCCTTGGGCAACCCGAGCACGCGCTCACCCACGATGTTGCGCTGGATCTGGCTGGTGCCACCCCAGATGGTCTCGGATCGGCTGAAGAAGAACGCCGACATCATCGGGCTCACCGGGTAACCCTCGCGACGCTTCTCGCGAGCCACGCCGGGCCACGAACCCCCTTCGGGGCCGGCATCGACGAGCATCGCGTTGGCACCGAAGATGTCGAGCGCCAGCTCCATCGCGGCCTTGTGCATCTCGGACCAGAACATCTTGTTGGACGCACCGAGGGCCATGACACCGAGGTCCTTGGAGTTGTTCAACGTGGCGGTCAGCGACCGCAAACCGTTGATGCGCAGGATCTGGATCTTGGTGTAGTACTGCATCAGACGCTGACGAATGTCCTCGTCGTGGATGCGCCCGTTCTCGGTGGCGGCGCGAACCATCTGCTTGTACTCCTCCTCGAACCGGCGGTACCCGGTGGTGGCGCTCATGCCACGCTCGAAGGCCAAGGTGCTGTTGGCGACCTTCCATCCGTTGTTCACGCCACCGACGACGTTGTCCTTGGGACAACGCGCGTTGGTGAAGAAGACCTCGCAGAACTCGGCGGTTCCGTCGGGCTGCACGATGCCTCGGACCTCGACGCCTTCCTGGCGCATGGGCACCAACAAGTACGAGATGCCCTTGTGCTTGGGGGCCTCGGGATCGGTGCGGGTGAGCAAGAAGCAGTAGTCCGCATGGTGACCACCGGTGGTCCACACCTTCTGGCCGTTGATGATCCATTCGTCCCCGTCGAGAATCGCCTGGGTCTTCAACGACGCGAGGTCCGAGCCCGAGTTGGGTTCGCTGAAGCCCTGACACCAGCGGGTCTTGCCGTTCAGGATGTTGGGGAGGAACTCCTTCTTCTGTTCCTCGGTGCCCCACTGCAGAATTGTCGGCCCGACCAGAGTGTCGCCGAAGAAGTCGGCGCGCAACGGGGCCTTCAGACGCGCGAACTCCTCGGACAACACCACGCCCTGCATCGTGGTGAGACCCTTGCCGCCGTACTCCTTGGGCCACGTGGCGCAGATCCAACCACCGGCGAACAATTTCGACGGCCACTCCTCGATGAACTTCTTGCGCTCCTCGCCGACCAGTTCGAAGCCCGGCTCCCCCCAGCCCGTGGGCAGATTGTCCACGAGCCAGTCACGGATCTCTCGGCGGAATTGTTCGGCATCGGCGGGGTAGCTCAGTTCCATGGAGGCAGTCTCTCGCAGATCGGAGCCGTCCCCCAACCCGAACCCTCAACTCCTCTGCGCCACCGTTCACACGGCGTTCACAGACTCCGAACAGTCGGGAAATCCCGGATTCCTACGGTGGGGGCCATGGAAACGTCCGCTCGCCTCGCCGTTCAGGAGGCCGCCGTCCTGAAAGCCCTCGTGGATTGCCGAGGGCGGGTCGTGAGTCGCCGCGAACTGGCCCGGCTCGCCGGAATCGCCGACCTGAACGACCGTCGCTGCGACTCGTTGTTGGTCGCCATCCGCCGGGTGCTGGGCGCCGACGCCATTCGCACGGTCCGTGGCCGAGGGTGGATGATCGTGCCGTTGGCGGTCGATCGGGCCGAAGTGCTGCTGGCCGCCTGATCCGGACGAACCTCACTCGTAGGATTCTCCGATGCCGATGATCGCCGCCTCCACCGGCACGTACGACCTGGCTCTCGTGCTCGGCAACTTGCTCGTCATCATCGTGGTGGCCCGACTGGCCGCCGAACTGGCCGAGCGCGCGCGCATCCCGGCGGTGTTGGGCGAGATCGTGGCCGGCATCGTCATCGGACCGAGCGTGCTCGGCTGGATCGACCCCATCGCCCACCTCGAGATTGCCGACATGGTGCTGTTGCTCGGCGAGATCGGTGTGATCCTGTTGTTGTTCCAAGTTGGCTTGGAGATGGATCTCGGCGAGATGACCAAGGTCGGCAAGCCCGCGTTCATCGTGGCCATCGTCGGAGTCGTCGTGCCATTCGCCACCGGTTTCGGCGTGGCCACGGCGTTCGGCGAGGAAGGCAAGGTGGCACTGTTCATCGGCGCCGCCCTCACCGCCACCAGCGTCGGAATCACCGCCCGTGTGCTGGGCGACTTGCGCGCCTTGGCGTTGAAAGAGTCGCGCATCGTGTTGGGCGCGGCGGTGGCCGACGACGTGCTGGGGTTGGTGATCCTCACCGTCGTCGTGAAGGTGGTGACCGAGGGCTCCATCGGCGCCGGTGTCGTTCTCGAAACGATCGGCCTGGCGGTCGGGTTCCTCGTCGTCACCGGACTGTTGTCGATCTTCGTCATCCCCAAGCTGTTCACGCGAATCGATCGGTTGGCCCGGTCGTCGACCACGATCGTGGCGGTGGCGTTCGGATTGACGCTGGCGTTCTCTTTACTGGCGAATCAAGCGAAGTTGGCCTTCATCATCGGAGCCTTCATGGCGGGCCTCGGCGTCGGACGTAGCACGCAACACGAACGCATCGCCGAGGGTCTGAACCCGCTCGGGCACATCTTCATTCCCGTGTTCTTCGCCAGCATCGGCATCAACGCCGATCTCGAGGCCATGTTCCAACCGAGCGTGTTGGCGTTGGCCGGTACTCTCACCGTCGTTGCGGTCGTGGGCAAACTGGTGGCCGGTCTCGGGCTCGGGCGTTCCGGTGGGGACCGGATGCTCGTCGGTATCGGCATGATGCCCCGGGGCGAGGTGGGTCTCATCTTCGCCAGCATCGGATTGTCCACGGGTGTTCTCGACGACGAGTTGTACGGAGCGTTGCTGCTGATGGTGCTGGTCACCACCATGCTCACCCCACCCCTGATTCGTTGGAAACTCAGTCGTCGCGTGATCGACGACGCATCCATCCCCGTGGCGCCCTGGACCTCGGTGGAGACGTCGCATTTGTTCGACGAGTTGCTCAACACCGATGCCGACGAGTGGTGGCGGATCATCGATCGCCGTCGCATCGAGGAGCGCGTGCCCGCGGTCGGCGAGGCCATGAGCCGTCATCGAGCCGAACCCGACTTCTCCGATCAGGGCTTGAACGGTCACCTTCATTCGTTGCACGAGTTGAAACGTCATCTCGACGATCCCGCTCTCGATCCGCGCCTCGGCCGCGCCATCGACCGCATCGGCTTGGTCGACGTGGTCGCTCTGGCGTGCTTCATCGACTCCATCGTCGACGACGGGCGCGCCGCCATCGAGGTGGCCCGCACGATGATGCCCGATTCCCTCGACGACGTCATGCACATCCTGTCGCTCAGCGAATCGATGAAGGACGCGGTGAAGGGGCCGGACCCCACCGTCCCCGCGGAGTTGCTGTTGGGCGACGCGACGCGGCCGTCTCCGGATTGGTCTGAGCCCGCCGACGCGGATCGCGACGGCGAACACATCGCTCACACTCTCGTAACAATCCACGGACACTCGGGAAACATCGCTGTCGTAGTTTCGAGAGTGCCCGGTGGGAACCATTACCCACCGCCCCGGTCAGCGTGGACAGGGATTGGGCATGTCGAAATCCCCAAACCCCGAACCTCAAGGAGAATCATGCGCAAGAAACTCTTACGCCTCGCGCTCGGATCATCGGTAGCCACAGCCACGGCCTTGGCGATCCCGACGATCGCACGAGCCGAGGAAATCGATCCCGTCGCTCAAGTTCAGGCGACCCTCGACAACATCTGGGTCCTCGTGGCCGCGGTGTTGGTCATTTTCATGCAGGCCGGGTTCGCCCTCGTCGAGGCCGGACTCACCCGCGCCAAGAACGTGGCGAACATCTTCATGAAAAACCTCATGGACTTCTGTGTCGGAGCCCTTCTGTTCTTCGCCATCGGCTACGCGATCGCGTTCGGCGGCGACATGACCGGCCTCGGGCGATTCATCGGTGGCGACGGCTGGTTCCTTGCCGGCGACGGTGTCTTTTCGTACGGCACTCTCGACAAGTTCGTGTTCTTCACCTTCCAGGTGGCGTTCGCCGCAACGGCGGCGACCATCGTCTCCGGTGCGATGGCCGAACGAACGAAGTTCAAGTCCTACGTCATCTACAGCGCCGTCATCTCGGCGATCATCTACCCGATCGTCGTGCGTTGGCAGTGGGGTGGAGGCTGGCTGTTCCAACTCGACACGCCTTTCCACGACTTCGCGGGTAGCGCGCTCGTGCACATGACCGGCGGTATCGCCGCGGTGATGGGAGCGTCGGCTCTCGGGCCCCGCAAGGGCAAGTACGGCGAGGACGGCAAGCCTCGGGCCATCCCCGGACACAGCATCCCCTTCGCCATACTCGGATGTTTCATCCTCCTGGTGGGTTGGTACGGCTTCAACCCGGGCTCCTGGCTGGGCGCGGACCCAGTGGTGGGTACCATCGCGGTGAACACCACGCTGGCGGCCGCGGCCGGAGCCGTCGTCGCGATGATGGTCACGTGGTTGAGGGACGGCAAGCCCGACGTGGCCATGACCGGCAACGGTTTGCTGGCCGGTCTCGTCGGTGTCACCGCCGGTTGCTGGGTGGTGAACGGCTTGGGCGCGATCATCATCGGTGCGGTGGCCGGCGTCCTCGTCGTGTACTCGGTCATCTTCTGGGATCGGATGCGCATCGACGATCCGGTGGGAGCGATCAGCGTCCACGGCGTGTGCGGCGCCTTCGGCACCCTGGCGGTCGGGCTTTTCTCGGCCACCGAGGCCGAGGGAATCGTCAAGAAGGGCCTCTTCTACGGCGGCGGAGCAGATCAGCTGGTGAGCCAGCTCATCGGTGTGGTCGCCATCGGAGCCTTCGTGGCGGTGACCACCGGAATCCTCTTCTTCGTGATCAAGAAGACCGTCGGTCTTCGCGTGGATGAGCAAGAGGAAATCGAAGGTCTCGACGTTCACGAACACGGTGTGCCCGGTTACGTCAACGACGACATGGTCCTCCGATAGATCGATCACAGGAAACGAGAGGAACACTCAACATGAAACTCATCACAGCAATCGTGAAGCCGTTCAAACTGGACGACGTGAAGGACGCCCTCAAGGCCGCCGGTGTGCAAGGCATCACCGTCAGCGAGGTGCGCGGCTTCGGTCGCCAGGGTGGCCACAGTGAGACCTACCGCGGAGCCGAGTACAAGATCGACTTCGTGCCCAAGGTTCGCTTGGAGCTGGTGGTCGACGATTCCAGCGTGGACGCGGTCATCGCGGCCATCAAGGCGTCGGCGAACACCGGCAAGATCGGCGACGGCAAGATCTGGGTGGCCAGCGTCGACCGCCTCGTCCGCATCCGTACCGGTGAGGAAGGCCCCGACGCCATCTAGTCGGTGCCGCGACAAGGGCTCGTCGGCGAATTCGCTGGCGGCACACGGAGGTGGTTCTCCTCCGGTAGGGGCAGTCCCCGGGTCGAACGCTTCGGCGTCCGACCCGGGGACGTCCGTTTTTCCGACCGAAGCCGAATCGCACAATCGCTTCACATTGCCGAAACATTCGGGCAACGAGCGTTTTCTACGGTACTGACGTCGACGTTCCGCCCCGGAGGTCGGCATTCCCCTCGAACCATCGGAGAACCACACCATGGAAAGCGGCAACATCGCGTGGGTGCTGATCTCGGCAGCCCTCGTCCTGTTCATGACCCCCGGCCTGGCCTTCTTCTACGGAGGCATGGACCGCAATCGCAACGTGTTGAACATGTTGATGATGAACTTCTATTGCGTTCTCATCATCCCGATCCTGTGGGTGGCCGTCGGCTACTCGCTCTCGCAGACCCCCTTCGACAACGACTTCATCGGGGGATTCGACTCCTTCTTCCTGAAGGACATCACGGTCGCCGGTGACGGAATGTCGTTGGCCATCGTGGCGTTCCTCGGCATGTTCGCCGCCATCACGCCGGCGCTCATCTCCGGTGCCGTCGCCGACCGGATGAAGTTCTCGGCCTGGGCCATCTTCGTGCCGGTGTGGTCGTTGCTGGTGTACGTGCCGGTGTTCAAGTGGGTCTACGGAGGATGGCTCGCCGACCGTGGCTCCATCGACTTCGCGGGTGGCACCGCCATCCACGTGAACGCCGGAATCGCCGCGCTGGCCGCGGTGATGGTGTTGGGCAAGCGCAAGTCCGCGCCGACTCCCCCGCACTCGATGCCCCTCGTCATGATCGGAACCGGCATCTTGTGGTTCGGTTGGTTCGGCTTCAACGCCGGTTCGGCGTTGGCCGCCAACGGCGCCGCGGCCCAGGCGTTCATGAACACCTTCCTCGCCGCCGCCGCGGCGGGACTCGCCTGGATCCTCATCGAGTGGTTGCGCGACGGTCACCCCACCAACCTCGGAGCCGCATCGGGCATCGTGGCCGGTTTGGTGGCCATCACCCCCGCCGCCGGATACGTCTCGGGGCCTTCACCCATCTTCATCGGTCTCATCGCCGGTGTCATCTGCTGCTACGCGGTGCGACTGAAGCACAAGTTCGGCTACGACGACGCCCTCGACGTGGTCGGCGTCCACTTCGTGGGCGGCCTCGTCGGTTCGCTCCTCATCGGCTTCTTCGCCAACCCGTCGTTCTTCGACGGAGCGTTCATGGAAGGCATCTTCTACGGCGGAAGCGCCAAACTGTTGCTGGAGCAGGCCATCGCCAACGGAGCGGCCATCGTGTGGTCGTTCGTGCTCACGTACGGCATCATGGTGGCGTTGAAGAAGACCATCGGTGTGCGAGTGTCCGAGGAGAGCGAGGCCGGGGGCCTCGACCTGGCCGAGCACGGCGAGACCGCGTATCACGGTGCGCAGTGACACCCGTCCTCATGGAACGCAAGACTGATCGAGACGAAAGCAGACCCGGAGAACCATCATGAAACTGATCACCGCAATCGTGAAGCCGTTCAAGCTCGACGACGTGAAGGATGCCCTGAAGGCCGCCGGCGTGCAGGGCATCACCGTCAGCGAGGTCCGCGGCTTCGGTCGTCAGGGCGGTCACACCGAGACCTACCGCGGCGCCGAGTACAAGATCGACTTCGTCCCCAAGGTCCGCCTCGAGATCGTGGTGGACGACCAGGACGTCGACGGTGTGGTCGCGGCCGTCAAGGCGGCGGCATCCACCGGCAAGATCGGTGACGGCAAGATCTGGGTGACCGGCGTGGATCGCATCATCCGCATCCGCACCGGCGAAGAGGGTCACGACGCCGTCTGATTTCAGGCGGTCGTGATCGCTTCCCACACCCGTTGGGCGCTGCACGGCAAGTCGATGTGACGGACTCCGAGGTGTGACAACGCGTCCACCACGGCGTTCTGCACCGCGGGGGTGGCGCCGATGGTGCCGCTCTCACCGATGCCCTTGGCCCCCAGGTCGTTGAGTGGTGACGGTGACTCCATGTGGACCGTCACGAAACTCGGTACCTCGGCCGCGCTCGGGAATCCGTAGTCGGCGAAGTTGCCCGTGAGCGGGTTGCCGTCCTCGTCGTACACGAATTCCTCGAACAACGCCTGGCCGATTCCTTGCACCAATCCTCCGTGCACCTGACCCTCGGCCAGCAACGTGTTCACGATGCGACCGGCATCGTCGACCGCCACCATGTCGCGCAAGCGGACCCCACCGGTCTCGGTGTCGACCTCGACCACCGCGATGTGGGCACCGCTCGGGAACGTGCCGCCCGCCTGCATGAAGTCACCAGCGCCGTCGAGTCGTTGTCCGTCACGAGCCGCCGACGCCAACACCTCGGTCCAGCCCACCGAAATGGCGGGAGTGCCCACAACGTGGAACCGGCCGTCCTCCAGCGTCACGTCGGCGACGTCGGCTTCCAGCAAGCGCGCGGCGATCTCGCGCGCCTTGTCGGCCACCACACCCGAGGCGCGCCACACGTTGGTGCCACCCAATTGCACCGATCGCGAACCTCCGGTGATCTCGCTGCTCGGCACCAGATCGGTGTCGCCATGGACGACGGTCACCTTCTCGAACGGGACACCGAGGCGATCGGCCACCAACATCGCCCACGTCGTGCGATGGCCCTGTCCGTACGGCGTGGTGCCGGTGATCACGCGGGCGGCCACCTCGCCGGACTCGTCGAGCAACACCTCCACCAGACCCAATTCCGAACCGCCCGACATGGCGGTGATCTCCACGTACACGGCCACGCCGATACCCAACTGCACCCGATCCCCGGACGCGCGCCGTCGTTGCTGCTCGGCGCGCAAGCCGGCGTAGTTCGCGGCCGACACCGCCAGGTCCAACGAACCCGGGTAGTCGCCGCTGTCGTACACGGTTCCGTTCGCGTTCTTGTACGGGAAGGCGTCCTTGGGCACCAGGTTGATACGCCGCACCTCCACGGGATCCATGCCGATCTCGTGGGCGAACATGTCGACGGCGCGCTCGATGGCCGCGGCGGCCTCGGGTCGACCGGCGCCGCGATACGCCAACGTGGGCACGGTGTTGGTGAGAACTCCGACGGCGTGCATCGCCGCGTTGGGGACGTGATACGTGCCCGTGAGCATGGCCCCGGTCATGAACGGCAGGAACGCGCCAAAACGCGGATACGCGCCGGAGTCCTGGATGACCTTCAATTCGTAGGCGAGGATGCGTCCGTCGCGCGTGCCACCGATGCGCAGATCCTGGATCTGGGCCCGGCCATGCCCGAGACCGTTCATGCTCTCGGTGCGCGATTCGGTGTATCGCACCGGCCTGTTCGTTCGTCGCGCCAACCACGGCAACAACAGATCCTCGGGGTAGAAGAAGGCTTTGGCACCGAAGCCACCGCCGACGTCGGGGGTGATGACGCGAATCTGCTCGGCGGGCAGACCGTAGAAAGTCGCCAATTGGTTCCGGATCGGGTGGGCGCCCTGACACGCCTGCCAATGCGTCAGACGTCGCACACCGTTCTCGTCGGGTTCTTCCCAACGGCTGGCCGCCACGCGCGGCTCGAGGGGGCTCGGAGCGATGCGGCGATTCAGGATGCGCCTCTCGACGATCACCTCGCAGGCCGAGAAGTCCACCTCACGTTGTGCGGGCAAGGTGACGACCACGTTGCTGCCCCGATCGGGGAAGAGCAGCGTGCTCGAGGTCATCGCCTCCTCGGCATCCACCACCACCGGCAACGGTTCGTACTCCACCTGCACACGTTCGGCGGCGTCCACGGCTTGGGCGCGCGACTCGGCCACCACCGCGGCCACCAGTTCCCCGACGAACCGCACGGTGTCGGAGGCCAACGCACCACGAGCGATGTCGGCGGGCAACAACGGCATGTCGATGGGGACGGGACCGATTCCGTCGGCGCTCAGGTCGTCCGCGGTGAACACGCCCACCACACCGGGCATCGTGCGGGCCTCGTCGGCGTCGATCGAGAGCATGCGCCCGTGGGCGATGGTGGATCGCACGTACACCACGTGCGTGGCACCCGGAAGCGCCAGATTGTCGACGAAGGTTCCCCGGCCCGTGACGAGGTCCGGGTCCTCGGTGCGCATCACCCGAGTACCGATCATGCCCATGTGGTGTCCCCCTCGATCGTGGTTGCGATCGGCCGAATCCGATGACCCGCCTCCGACCAGCGTAGATTGCCATCCATGACCGTGACCGAGTCCTCCCCCGCCAAAGCCGAACGCTGGACCGCCCAGTGGAAAGAGCTCTACAACGAGGTGATCACCACCGGTCTGTGCACCGGTTGTGCGGGGTGCGTCGTCACCTGCCCGCACGACGTGATCGGTTACGAGCACGAGGAGGGCAAGTACAAGCCCTTCCACCTCGAGGAGGAGCTGGGCCTCGACAACTGCGTGCACGGCGAAAAGGGGTGCACCACCTGCACCCGCGCGTGCCCGCGTTTTCGCGCCTGGGAGACCTCGGCCGACATGCACCTGTTCGGTCGCATCCGTGAACCCGACGAGATGGCCGGTGTGTGGCGTCAGTTGCTGCTCACGCGGGCTTCGGACAAGGTCGCTCACGAGAAGGGTCAGGACGGTGGATTCGTCTCGGCCATGCTCATCTGGTTGCTCGAGAACGACTACATCGAGGCCGCGCTCGTGAGCGGCGTGGAACCCGACGATGCGTGGAAGGCCAAGCCCGCGTTGGCGCGCAACAAGGAAGAAGTGCTGGCCACCGCCGGTTCGCGCTACACGTATTGTGCGAACCCGCTCGCGCTGCGCGAAGCGAAGGAACAGGGTCTCAGTCGTCTCGCGTTGGTCGGCATGGGTTGCCAGACCTCGTCGCCGCCCGTCATGTGGGACCGCAAGGCCGGCAAGGTGTCCAAGCCGTTCCTGTTCAACATCGGCCTGCTGTGCTCCAAGACCTTCGACGACGCCATCTTCCCCGAACTTTTCGAGGCCAAGTACGGCCTGAAGAAGCAGGACATGGTGAAGATGAACATCAAGGGCGTCTTCCAGATCTGGATGAAGGACGGCTCGTACCACGAGATCGATCTGAAGGAATGCCACCAGTGGACCCGCGAGGGTTGCAAGAGCTGCCCCGACTTCGCCGCCGAGCACAGCGACATCGCCACCGGTGGAATCGGAAAGGACAACGACTGGACCCTCACGATCGTGCGCACCGAACTCGGTGAGGAAGTGATCAATCGCATGATCAAGGACGGGGTCATCGAAGCCCGCCCGGCCCAGGAGGACGAGGTGGCCATGAAGCTGCTGCGCACCCTCTCGATCGTCAGCCGTCGCCGTTGGCCCGAATGGGCCGACAAGGCCCCCAGCGTCGGTGTGCCGCCGCCGAAGAAGAAGGCCGACGGATCGGCCCCGGCCGCGCACTGACATGGCGTTGCACCCGCAGGTCGCCGTTCTGTTGGAGGGCCTGGCGGCCCTGAACATCCCGGCGCTCGAAACGCAGAGCCCCGGCGACGCTCGCGCCGGCATGGCGGCCATGACCGTGCCGTCGACCGTGGAGCTCCACGAGATCCGCGACCTCGATGCCGGTGGCGTTCCCGCGCGTCTGTACCGACCGAGCGCGTCGACTCGGCTCGGGTTGCTCGTCTACTACCACGGTGGCGGATGGGTGCTCGGCAGCATCGACACCCACGACGACGTGTGCCGCAAGTTGGCGCGCGCCACGGGTCACGCGGTGCTCAGTGTCGACTACCGATTGGCCCCCGAATACCCGTTCCCCGCACCACTCGAGGATTCGGTGAACGCGTTGCGGTGGGCCCACGTGAACGCGGCGGGGTTGGGCGTCGATCCGAACCGCATCGCGGTCGGAGGCGACTCCGCCGGCGGCAACCTGGCCGCGGTGGTGGCGAACCTCGCTCCGGTTCCGCTGAGGTACCAGATGCTCATCTACCCGGTCACCGACGCCACCCGTTCGTCACAGAGCTATGTCGAGAACGCCGAGGGATACCGCTTGACGGCCGCCGGCATGAAGTGGTTCTGCGATCACTATCTGAGCGGTGGCGTCGGGTCGGAGACCGACCCGCGCGTGTCGCCTTTGTTCGCCACCGACCACGTGTTGGCCGACGCACCGCCCGCTCTCGTGATCACGGCCGAATACGACCCCTTGCGCGACGAGGGTGAGAACTACGCGCAACGCCTGATGGAGGCCGGGGTTCCCTGCGCGCTCGCGCGGTACTCGGGGATGATCCACGGCTTCTTCTCGATGAGCGAGATGGTCGACGACGGCATGAAGGCCATCGAACACGCCGCTTCGCTGGTCAAGTCGGCGCTCGACGCCTAGTCGAGCGTCAACGCGCGAGCACGAGCGAACACCGCGTCGATCATGGGCTCGGTCAGCTTGCCGGTGAAGGTGTTCTGCTGGCTCGGATGGAACGAACACACCAGCACGAAGCCATCCGGGGTGGTCACCTCCACTCCATGACCGAATTTCGGCCGGGGTTTCACGTCGAACTCCGAGCACGCCGCCTCGTACGCGAACGCCCCGAGGCACACCACCACGCGCAGGCGAGCGAGAGCCTCCAGTTCGCGGCGTAGAAAGGGTCGGCACTCGTCGCGTTCGTCGTTGGCCGGCTTGTTGTCCGGCGGCGCGCACTTCACCGCCGAGGTCACCCACGCCCCGCTGAGTTGCAAACCATCGGAAGCGTGCAACGACTCGGGCTGGTTGGCCAACCCCGCTTTGTGCATCGCCCGGTACAACCAATCACCACTGCGATCGCCGGTGAACATTCGGCCGGTGCGATTGGCGCCGTGAGCCGCCGGGGCCAGACCCAACACCAGGACGGTCGCGTTCGGATCACCGAATCCGGGCACCGGTCGTCCCCAGTACGTCTCCTCGACGAACGCCGCCCTCTTCTCGCGGGCCACGTCCTCGCGCCATTCCACCAAACGCGGACACGCTCGACACCCGCACACGTCGTCGTGGATGGTCGCCAACGTTCGTGCGCGCGGACGTGGAGAGCCCACGTGAACGGATCGAGGCGGACGAGACGGGATGACCATGACCCCACTAGGTTGGCATCGATCATGGCTCTCAAGAAACCTGCTCCGAAGAAGTCCGCCAAGAGCGCGCCGCCCGCGGCGACGTTGGTGTTGCTGGTACGACACGGCCAGACCCCCACCACCGGCAAGTTGCTCCCCGGACGCGCCCCCGGTCTTCATCTGTCCGACGTCGGGCGCCAGCAAGCCGAGGAGGCCGCCGAGCGTCTCTCGGTGTTGCGCAAGGTCGACGCGGTGTACGCCTCTCCGCTCGAACGCGCGCGCGAGACGGCCGCACCGATCGCTCGGGCCACCGGCCAACGCGTGATCATCGACAAGGGATTGCTGGAATGCGACTTCGGCGACTGGACCGGGGCCGAACTCTCCAAGTTGATGAAATTGCCCGAGTGGACCACGGTGCAGCGCTCTCCGTCGACCTTCCGCTTCCCGTCCGGTGAGAGCTTCACCGAGATGCAGACGCGCATGGTGTCCGCCATCGATCGTCTGTGCGCGAAGCACCCAGGCGGAACCATCGTGTGCGTGTCGCACGCCGACCCCATCAAGGCCGCCGTCGCCCATGCCATGGGAACCCACATCGACCTCTTCCAACGCATCGTCATCGGCACCTGCTCGGTGTCGGCGATCGCCTATTCCCCCGGCGGACCGATCGTGCTCACGGTGAACTCCACCGGTGGGTCGTTGGCCGAATTGCGACCCTCCTGAGACGACCATGCCGTTCTTCGCCGACTTCGAACACGTCGACGTGCTCACCACGGGTGCCGTGGGCTCGCCGGGTCGCCGCACGTTCTACCTCCAGGCCCGCATGGGTGCTCGGTCGGTGACCGTTCGTTGCGAGAAGCAACAAGCGGCGGCCATCTCGCAGTACCTGCGTCGGGCCCTGAAGCACCTCCCGGTCCCCGAGGGACAGCCCCCGCGCAACGTGATGAACCTGAGCGAGCCGGTCGACGAGGTGTTCGTGTTGGGCGCCGTGGCCCTGGAGTTCAATCGTTCCGGTGATCACTTCGTCCTTCATCTGCGCGAATTCCCCGGACCCGATGACGATGACGGAGCGGTCGACGAGGCTGACATGGAATTCGGCGACGACGATGGCGACGACGAGGAACGGGGAGCCCAGGTACGGGTCTCGCTCACGCGGGCCCAAGCGATGGCCTTTTGCGAACACACCGACCGAGTGGTGTCGGCTGGTCGACCGGATTGCGTGTTCTGCGAGCGTCCGGTCGATCCCGACGGACACTTCTGTCCGCGGATGAACTGAAGCGCCGTGGTCGACATCGACGCGTTGCTCCGACTGGCCGACATCGAGGTCGAGGGTCGCATGCCCTACAGCAGCAACGCCACTTTCCTGGTGAATCTGCGTCGCGACCTCGCCGGCACGGTCGAGTCCGGACAAGCAATCTACAAACCCCTGCGTGGTGAGCGGCCGCTGTGGGACTTCCCCTCCGGACTCTTCAAGCGCGAGGTGGCGGCCTGTGTTCTGTCCGACGCGATGGGTCTTCACGTGGTTCCCCCCACCATCGTTCGCGAGGGGCCGTTCGGAGAGGGTTCGTTGCAGTGGTTCATCGACGCCCGCTTCGAGGAGCACTACTTCACGCTGTTCGAGCAACGAGAAGACCTGCACGATCAATTCCGGGCCATCGCCGCGTTCGACATCGTGGCCAACAACACCGACCGCAAGAGCGGGCATTGCCTCATCGATGCCGATGATCGGGTGTGGGCCATCGACAACGGGTTGTGTTTCTCGGCCGATTTCAAGCTACGCACGGTGATCTGGGAGTTCGGAGGCGAGCCGCTGTCGGACGACCTACGCGAGCGCGTGCGCACGGTCGCCACCGAACCACCCTCCGCTCTGAACGAACTCCTCGATGCCGACGAAGTGGAAGCCATGGTCGATCGTGCGCGCATGCTCGCCGAGGGTGGCATGTTCCCCATCGACTCCACGGGCCAGCGCTACCCCTGGCCGATGGTCTGATTCGACATGAGCCGCGACGACCGCCCGCGCCCCGTCGAGGATGACGATCTCGACGCGTTGGTTGATCGCGCCGATCTGGACGGATTGGTGCGACTGATCGATGCCCGCTGTGCGTCACGCGATTGGGACGGCCTGATGCGGGTTCGCTCACGCTGCCGCGCCGCCACCAAGACCGGTCGACAAGTGTGGCCCGCCGCGACATTGGCCGAATACCGCATCGCGTTGTTGGCGCCGGCCGAGGCGGCCTGTTCGGTGCTGGGCGAGGACGGCGGTCGCTTCACCATCGGGCCACTGACCGAGGTGATCGCGCAACATCACGGCTGGCACGAACTGTCGTCGTTCCTCGAATCGGGGCCGCGTCGGTCGTTCGTCGCCCACGAGCGTGTTCTGCGCGGGGACGTTCCGAACATCGACGACTCGACGGACCTCGATCTCCCCCTTCGTTTGCTCGACTGGGAGCCCGCGTACGCCGTGCCGACGTACGACGACGAAGGCGTCACGTCACCGTGCCCATCGGACGCATGGCAACACGAATGGACGGTGTCGAGCGCCGCCGACTCGGCGACGACCATCGACGACTCGAGCGTGGCCTCGGCGCTTCGTTCATTGGTGGAGCCGTGGACGTCCTCCTCGAACGGTCGAGCCGAGTCGGTCGCCGTGGAGGGTGACGGGTCCCACGCTTTGCGAGCCCTGGGCCTGACCTCGGTGCGCCTGACGCGCCTCGAGCCCCGCGAAGCGTTGTCCTGGTTGGCATGGTGCGGTGCCTCGGGAGGCGCGTACGGCCGACGACGCGGAGGAGCCCTCGGACGCTTTGGAACGTGGTGGCTGTTGGCCGCCCTCGGCGGCATCACCGACGACTGGAACGAACTCGTGGACGACGACGAACTGGGCGACGAGATCGGGGCCGTGAGCGAGAGCCTGCAATGGTTTCGCTTCGACGACGGCACGACGACAGGTCACGAATTGAGCCTCATCGCCGTCGATCCGATCGACGGATTGTCGTTCGGGCTGTTGGCCCGGGACTCGGCCTGACGGCCGAACGATCAGCGACCCTGAAGAGCCTCGATCAACTTCGGAAGCACCTTGTGGACGTCGCCCACGATGCCGAGGTCGGCGATTCCGAAGATCGGCGCCTCCTTGTCCTTGTTGATCGCGATGATGTTCTTCGAGCCCTTCATGCCCACCATGTGCTGGGTGGCGCCCGAGATGCCAGCGGCGATGTACACGCTGGGCTTCACGACCTTGCCGGTCTGGCCGACCTGGTAGCTGTAGGGAACCCAACCGGCGTCCACGATCGCGCGCGAGGCACCGGGAGCACCCTTGAGCAACTTGGCCAACTGCTCGACCAACTCGTACTTGGCGCTCTCGCCGAGACCGCGACCACCCGACACCACGATGTCGGCCTCGTCGAGCTTGGGACCGGTCGTCTCTTCGACGTGAACGGCGGTCACCTTGGCGGTGCCGGTGGCGCCGAGATCGGGAACACTGACGGCCTGCACCGCGGCGGCGGCACCGCCGGTGGACTCGGGGGCGAACGACTTGGGTCGGAAAGCCGCCAGGTACGGGGCACCACCGGTGAACGTGGTGGCGACCAAGGTGTTGCCACCGAAGATCGGCGTGGTGACCGTGACCGAATCACCCGAGGCCACGATGTCGATGTTGTTGGTGAGAACCGTGCGGTCGAGCTTGACCGACAGACGCGACATGACGTCGCGACCCTCGTACGACTGCGGGAACATCACGAGATCGGGCGAGTCACCCGCGTCGATGACGGACTTCATGGCCGAGGCCACGGCCGCACCGGCGAGATTGCTGCCGTAGTCGACGCCGTAGACCTTGGTCGCACCATGCGCGCCGAGCGCCGCGGCGACGGCCGAGCCGTCACCGGCGACCCACACGCCCACCGAACCGCCGAGGCTGTGGGCCTTGGTGACGAGTTCGAGCGACGCCGAGGTGGGCGCACCGTTGGAAACCTGAGCGAAAACCCAAATGTTGTTGATTGCCATTGTTCTGTCCGTTCTCCGTGTTTCCGTTGACTCAGATGACCTTGAGACCTTCGAGGAAGGCCACGATCTTGCCGAATGCTTCGCCGTCGTCCTCGATGACCTCACCGGCCGCGCGGGCCTCGGCCTGGGTGACGCTGGTGATCTTCTGACCGGCGCCGTCCCAACCGACCGGGGTGACACCGAGATCGGAGGCCTTCACCTCGTCGACCGGCTTCGACTTGGCCGCCATGATTCCCTTGAAACTCGGGTAACGCGGCTCCACCACACCGGCGGTGACCGAGATCAACGCGGGCAGCGGGCAGGTCACTTCGTCGTAACCGGCTTCGGTCTGACGATCGGCCTTCAGGACTCCGCCGTCGATCGACACCTTCTTGGCGAACGTCACCGACGGCAATCCGAGAACCTCGGCCATCTGCTCGGGCACGGTGCCCGTGTAGCCATCGCTCGACTCGGTGGCCGCGATGATGAGGTCGGCCCCACCGAGACGCTGCACGGCGGCGGCGAGAATCTTGGCGGTGGTCAACGCATCGCTGCCTTGCAGAGCCGGGTCGCTGACGAGCACGGCCTTGGCGGCGCCCATCGCGAGCGCGGTACGCAGACCGGCGGTCTCGCTGTTGGGAGCCATGGAGACCAGACTCACTTCTCCGCCTCCAGCGGCATCGACCAATTGCAACGCCATCTCGACGCCGTAGCTGTCGGACTCGTCGAGGATGAGCTTGCCGTCGCGCTTCAATGCGTTGTTTCCATCGAGGGCACCGGGGTTGGCCGGATCGGGGATCTGCTTGACACAGACGATGATGTTCATAAGGGTCACATTCTGCTCTCTGGGGCGACGAATCGCACAACCCACCACCCCGGAAAAGCGGGCTGGTGACCGACGACTCAGGGCCCACGACCGCGGCTGGTACGGTCGGCACCGGTGCGCATCCTGCTGGTCGTCAACTCCTTCGCCTCCTCGGTGACCGCCCGCAACACGGTCATCGTCCATCGGGCCTTGTCGCGCGGCCACGAGGTGCAGATCGTCGAGACCAACCGGCGGGGTCACGCCACGCGCTTCGCCCAGGACGCCGCCCACCGTGGGGTGGACCTGGTGATCTCCTTCGGCGGGGACGGCACCTTGAACGAGGTGGCCACCGGGGTCGCCGGGACCGACACCGCCCTCGGGGTGTTGCCCGGCGGCAGCACCAACGTCTTCGCCCGCACCATCGGATTGCCCAATGATCCGGCGGCGGCCGTCGACCTGTTGGTCAACGGGCTCGCCGACCCCACCGCCAACATCCGCCCCATCGGCCTCGGTCGCGTGAACGGTCGCTTCTTCTGCTTCCACACCGGCATCGGCTACGACGCCGCGGTGGTGCGCACCGTGGAGACGCGCGCATCACTCAAACGTTGGGCCGGTCATCCCCTGTTCATCTACGCCGCGTTGAAGACGTGGATGTTCGGCTACGACCGTTCGCGCCCGCACTTCAGTGTCACCGCCGACGGCGCCATTGGTGGGCCCGGTGGGCTCGACATCGACTCGACGGTCGAGAACCCCGCGCGCTTCGACCCCTCGCGTCGTGTCGACGACGGTTACTTCACCGTGGTGCTGAACACGAACCCGTACACGTTCCTCGGCAATCGTCCGCTCGACCTCTCCCCCGAAGCCGGCCTCGACAAACCACTCGTCGCGGTGACGTTCCGCACGATGTCGGCAACGGCCATCATCCGCACGCTCGCCGGTGCCCTACGAGGCGGAGGCGTCCAAGCCAACGAACACGTGGCTCGCTTCGACGACGTGCACGAGTTGATCGTCGAGCATCACACCCCGTTCCCGTATCAGGTCGACGGGGATTACCTGGGCGAGACCGGTCGCCTGCACTTTCGGCACGTGCCCGAGGCGGTGAAGTTACTCTTCCCCGCCTGAGCCCCGTGCCACCACCGCGAGGGCCACGTCGGGGACGTTCGTGCAGATGCCGTCGATTCCCCAGTCGATCAACTCTTGCATCCGTGCCGGGTCGTCGCAGGTCCAGGTGTTCACCTTCAAGCCCGCGGCGTGGAAGTCGCGGATCAGCTCGGCGGAGACGTGTCCGAACCACGGATGAATCGCCGCATGGCCCGCGGAGCGCAATGACTCGATGCACGACGCGCGATCCTCGTCGCGAACTCCCACGGTCAACCATGCGGTGGCGATGGTCGGGCGCAAGGCGCGACAGCGATCGATGGTTTCTCGCCGGAACGAGGAAATCAACCAACGTCCGTCACCCTCGGAACGATCGGCGAGACAGGCGATCGTGTCGTCGGCAATGGACTCGGACTGGTCGAAGTCGGGTTCGCTCGGGTCGTTCTTGATCTCGACGTTCACCCACATGGGGGCACAGGCGTCGAGGGCCTCGTCGAGGGTGCACACGTGCTCGGGAAGTTCGTCGAATCGAAGCGTGGCCAACACTCTCGCGTCTTCCAGCGTCGGGTTGTGATGGACCACGAGCACACCGTCCGCGGTACGACGCACGTCCAATTCGGCCGACTGCGCGCCCATTCGAACCGCGCGTCGGAAGGCCGCGACGGTGTTCTCCATCTCGGCCCGCGACGCACCGCGGTGCGCGATCACCTGAGTTCCCGTTGTCATCGCCCCCCCGACCTGATCGCAATGCGAGACGCCTGCCGGAGCAGCCGCGCATTGTCACGTCAGTCTCGTCGTGTCAATGGATTGTGACCCAATCCTCGCCGATTTCTCGGTCGGATGAGATTGTCCGGAAACAAAAAATCCGGCTCGCCCTCTTGCGAGTTCACCATCCGTTTGCCAACCTTCTCAGGTCCGGTCGAAACCCCCGTCGGACGTTCGAAACCCCACCCAAACCGATCTGGAGATCAACGTGTCGATTCTCGCCTCTGCCCTCGCCCTCGGTTCCGCCGATTACTCCTGGCGCAACGAAGCCATCTGCCGCGACACCGATCCGGAGCTGTTCTTTCCGGTGGGCACGACGGGGCAGGCATTGCTGCAGATCGATCGGGCCAAGCAGGTGTGCAACGAGTGCAACGTTCGCGTGAGCTGCCTCGAGTTCGCCCTCGAGACCAACCAGGATTCCGGCATCTGGGGTGGCACGTCCGAAGAGGAACGTCGCAACATTCGTCGCCAGATCGCCGCCCGCAACCGCGCCGCTCAGCAGAACCGCACTGCGGCTCCGGCTTCCTGACGCCGGGGCGTCGGACTCAGCGCGGCAGGCGCAGATCGACGACGGTTCCGTCCCCGCGACGTTGGGCTTCGATTCCGACCGCGATGAAATCCTCGGGGGTGCCGGGTCGGATCGAGATGGACCCGTTCAGTTCGGTGGTCACCAAGGTGCGCACGATCGACAATCCGAGTCCGGTGGCGCCGTTCAGGTCGAAGCCCGGGTCGAGACCGCGACCATCGTTGACCACCCGTATGACGATCTCGTCGTCATCGCCACCGAGGTCGACCACCACGGTTCCCCCGTCGCTGCCCTCCGGGAAACCGTGATCCACGGCGTTCTGCAGCAGTTCGGTGAGCACCACCGACAGCGGTGTCGCGATGGTGGCCGGCAATCGCCCGCCGTCACCTTGCACCATGAAACGCACGGGGCGATCGGGTGATTGCAACCCCTCCTCGGCCAGCCGCATCAACGGTCGGACGATCTCGATGAAGGCCACGTCGTCACCGGGCTCGCGCGACAAGGTCTCGTGCACCAAGGCGATGGTGCGAATGCGTCGCACGCTCTCTTGCACCGCGGCCTTGGCTTCGGGTGACTCCAGACGTCGAGCCTGCAAGCGCAACAACGACGAGATGGTCTGCAGGTTGTTCTTCACCCGATGGTGGATCTCACGGATGGTGGCGTCCTTCGACAACAGCATCCGGTCGCGTCGACGCAATTCGGTGACGTCCCGAATGAGAAGCATGGCTCCCGTCACCACGTCGTCGGACACGATGGGAATGCAACGCACCAGCAACGTGACGTCGGCCGTCTGTTCGAACTCCTCGATGACCGGTTCCATGCGCTCGAAGGACTGACGAACCGGGCTGTCGGCGAATCCGAGTTCGCTGAGCGCCTGCCCCACCACGTTCGAGGTGATGCCCACCCGGTGAAGAGCCGACACCGCGTTCGGCGAGGCGTACCGAATGACGGCGCTGTCGTCCAGAACCACCGCGCCGTCACCCACCCGCGGGGCCGCGGACAGGTCGGCGGCGCGACCGGGGAACGGAAACGAACCCTGGGCGATCATCTCGGCGAAACGTTGGAAGATCGACAAATAGGTGCGCTCCAGTTCGCCGGGCTGACGGCTGGTCTTGGAGCTCCATTCGCGGGTGAGCACCGCCATCGGACCGTTCTCACCACGCACCGGAATGGCCAACACGTGCACCGAGTCGAACACGCCCTGTTTGTGCAGTTCGCCCTCGCGGATCGTCCCGGACGTCAACGCCTCGCGGAGCAAGCTCGCCTCGTCGGCGTTGGCTTCGGTGTCGACGAGGTCGGTTCGGTAGATGGTCTGCCCCGTGGCCGGACGGACCTGGGCGCCCACCACGAACGACCCGTTCTCGGCCGGCAGGTGCAAGAGCATGTCGGCGAAGCACAGGTCGGCGAGCATGCCCCACTCGCCGATCAACTGTTGGAGGTGGGCGGTGTCGTCCTTGGAGATCTCGGTGTGCTGACGAATGAGTTCGGCAAGCGTCGCCATGACCACGAGTCTGCCCCACCAGAACGAGGCGCGGGGTCATCCCCGCACGTTCTCGGGTTCGTCAGGCGCCGAAAACGTCTCTCGGGTTCGTCAGGCGCCGAAAACGTCTCTCGGGTTCGTCAGGCGCCGAAACCCATGCGCCGTTCGCCGTCGGTGGTGCCGATCTCGACGTAGGCGATCTTGGCGGCCGGGACGGCGACCGTACGACCCTTCTTGTCGACGAGCCACAACACGTCCACCGCGCCGGACAACGCCGCCTCGATCTTGGCCTTGGTCGCGTCGTGCTCGCCGTCGGCCTGCTCGAGGGTGATCTCACGAACCGCTTGCGTCACGCCGATACGAATGTCCACAGTGATCCTCCTGAACCGCTTGTCCCCGAGACGCTACCGCTCGGACGAACTCAGACCGCAGTCGCGCAGAAGGTGTTTCCCTGCGGAAGCGACTCGATGGTGGACACGTCGGCGTCACCGTAGAGCGCGGACAACATGCCCTTCACCATTCCGCGATCGACGGCACAGATGACCGGATGTTCGATGGCGACATCGCCGAACGGACAGTGATTGTTGATGATGCGCAACTGGTTGTTGCGCTTCTCGGTGTGGGCGGCGAAACCGTGCGCGGTCAGCGCGTCGGCCACGGCTTGCATCGCCGACCGAAGGCTGCGTTGACCGGCCGCCAGATCCGAGCCGGTCATGGCCGCGGCCATCGCCCGACCGTATTCGTGACCCACTTCCTCGGCGATGGATTCGGCGCGATCGGCCGGCAACAGCGCCAGCGTCTTGCCGAGCAGGCTGAGCACCAGATCGTCGCTGCGCACCGGGAAGTCGCCCATGGGAAGTTCGGCCACCGCGGTGTACCGCTTGGCGGGTCGACCCGCCCCACCGCCGCTGGCCCGCGAGACGGTCACTTCCACGTATCCACCAACGGTGAGCTTGTCGAGGTGATGGCGAGCCACGTTGGAGTGCAAACCGAACTCGGACGCCACGTCGGACGCCGTCACACCACCCTCACGGCCCCGAACGAACAGATAGATCGCCCGCCGGGTGGGATCACCGAACGCGTTCGTGATGGCG
Source organism: Ilumatobacteraceae bacterium (assembly GCA_021298195.1). Taxonomy (GTDB): domain Bacteria; phylum Actinomycetota; class Acidimicrobiia; order Acidimicrobiales; family Ilumatobacteraceae; genus Casp-actino8. Next base: position 5,028 of record JAJTEQ010000029.1, on the reverse strand, counting down.
GCCACCGTGGCCGTGAACGAACCATTGGTCGACGAGGCATTCGAGAGTGACGGTTGACCGGAGACCGGGCTCGATGAGGGGCGGCTCGTGGACACGCCGGTATTCTACCTATCGCCGTAGTGCAAATTCTGAAGTCGGGAGCCCCCACCCATGTCCGTCACTCGCGAGCAGGTCGTCGAAGCCCTGCGTCCGGTCGAAGATCCAGAACTCCACCGCTCCATCGTCGACATCGGCATGTTGCGCACGGTGGACATCACCGCCGACGGGCGCGCCAAGATCCTCGTCGCCCTGACCGTGGCCGGTTGCCCGCTGCGCAACGAGATCACGAATCGCGTGAAGAGTGCGGTCGAGCCGTTGGTCGGCGCGTCGAAAGTGGACCTGGAGTTCACCGTCATGACCGACGAGGACCGCGAGGAACTGCGCAAGAAGTTGCACGGTGACCCGGCCTCCACCGCCGGGCACGGCCACGCGCACGGCCACGCCGAGGGACGCAAGGTTCCCTTCGCCGAACCCGAGAGCAAGACCCGACCGCTGCTCATCTCGTCGGGCAAGGGCGGCGTGGGCAAGAGCAGCGTCACCACCAATCTCGCCGTCGCGTTGGCCGCCCAGGGACATTCGGTCGGTGTACTCGACGCCGACATTTACGGCTACTCCATTCCGCGCATGCTCGGAGCGTCCGCCGATCCGGTGGCCATCGACCGCATGCTGTTGCCGTCGGAGAGTTACGGCGTGCGCTGCATTTCCATCGGCTACTTCGTCCCCGACGGACAAGCCGTGGTGTGGCGCGGACCGATGTTGCACAAGGCCCTCGAGCAGTTCCTCACCGACGTGTTCTGGGACGAGCCCGACTTCCTGCTCATCGACATGCCCCCGGGCACCGGTGACATCGCGTTGTCACTGAGCCAGTACCTGCCCAAGGGCGAGGTGTACGTGGTCACCACGCCGCAACAGGCGGCCCAGAAGGTGGCACGACTGTCGGCGGCCATGGCCACCAAGGTGGGTCTGCCCGTGAAGGGCATCATCGAGAACATGAGCTGGTTCACCGGTGACGACGGCAAGCGCTACGAGTTGTTCGGCAGTGGCGGTGGCGCCGAGTTGGCCGAGGAACTCGGTGTTCCTTTGCTCGGTCAGCTCCCGCTGGTGCAGGCGTTGCGTGAAGGCGGCGACGACGGCAAGCCCATCGCCGCCGTGGCGCCCGAGAGCGAACTGGGTCGCGCGTTCCACGAGATCGCGCGCAAGATCGCCGAGGACAACAAGCCCCGCAAGAAGTTCCTGCGCGCGTTGCGCGTGAACTAGTCGTTCCAGAAACGCTGCTCGCGGAACGGATCCGCGTACATGTGATAACCGTTGCGCTCCCAGAATCCGGGGGCGTCCGACGAACGCAATTCCAGACCGCGTACCCACTTCGCGCTCTTCCAGAAGTACAGATGCGGGATGACGATGCGCACCGGGCCCCCGTGCTCGGCCGTGATCTCCTCGCCCTCGAACGCGTACGCCACCAACGCCTCGTCGGTGGTGATGTCGGCCAGAGGCACGTTGGTGGTGTAGCCGAACTCGGCGTGCTCCATCACGTGGGTGGCTTCGGGCTTCACCCCGGCCATGGCGAAAAGATCGCGCACCCGCACGCCGGTCCAGGTGGTGTCGAACTTGCTCCACTTGGTGACGCAATGGATGTCGTAGGTGAGAGTGACCGACGGCAGTGCTTTCAACTCGTCCAGACCCAGGACGAACGGCGACTCGACCAGACCACCGACGGACAGATTCCATTCACCCGGCGCGTAACTGGGGATGTCTCCCACGTGAAGAACGGGGAAACGATCGGTGAGGTACTGGCCCGGAGGCAAGCGCGACTGGTCGAAACCCTTCGCCTTCAGTTCCTGGCGATTCCGCTCGAAGAAACTCATGTCGCAAGTCTGACGCACGAACGACGTCGATGCACCGCCGAAGGTCGGTAGTTTCTGGTGCGTGACGACGACCTCCACGGTGTACCTCGTTCGCCACGCCAAGGCCGGCGATCGTTCGTCATGGAACGGCAACGATCGCGTGCGTCCTCTCACCGGCAAGGGTCGACGCCAGGCGGTCAAGGTCTGCGACCGGTTGTTCCCCCTGGTGTCGATCCACTCCGCGGCCCTGCTGATCTCGAGCCCCTACACGCGTTGCCTGCAGACGCTCGAACCACTCGCCGCGCGACTGCATTCGACGGTCAGCGGAGACGACCGCTTGGCCGAGGGGTACGACCGCGACGGAGCACTCGGGCTCATCGCCTCGGTTCCCAATGGTTCGGTGCTCTGCAGCCACGGTGACGTGATCCCCGACGTGATGGCGGCACTTCAGCGACGCACCACCGAGATCATCGGTGCGCCCGATTGGCGCAAGGGTTCCGTGTGGGTGCTGGCGCGTCACGGTGACGAGGTCGTCGAGGCCTCCTGCTGGGCCCCGCCCACCGACGACTGAACGTCAGGGCGCAACGGTCGTCGTGCCGGTGATGGCTTCGTCGACCTGATCGGCCAGGCCCTCCACCAACGTCGCCACTTCGGCCGGCGGATTCGATTCCAGGCACGCGTCGATCTCGGGCTCGGCCGCTTGCGGATCGTCGAGGAAACGGAAGAACGTGATGCCCAAGAAGCAGTGCGCGTCGGGATACGTGGAATCGGCGATGGTCGCCTGCCGCATCAACACCAATCCGGATTCCAAACGTTCGGCCGCTCGTGCTCGGTCCGACTCCTGGGTGGCCGAGAGCACGCTGTACCACCCGAAGTACGTGAGGGCCTCGATGTTGTCGGGCTCGATCGCCAGCACGCGCGAATACAGATCCAGCACCGCCGGGATGTCGGACATTCCCATCGACCGGGCCTGCACCAACAAAGAACTGACACTGCCGTCGTCGACGGTACCGGTCATCACCTGTCCGGTGCGTCGTTCACCACTGTTGTTGGCCACCAGAACTCCGCTCACCACCGCCAACACCAGCACGGACACGGCCCAGACGATGTTGCGGGGTCGACGAGTGCGGGACTTCTCATCGGACGTCGCGTCGAGTTCGGCGATCAAACGCGCCGCGCGCGCGGTGTAGGAATCCTTCAACGCGACGTAGTCGTGCTCGTCGACGTCACCGGCGGCGTGTTCACGTTCGAGATCGGCCAACGACTCGAACAGGAACCGCTTCTCCTCCTCGATTCGCTCGCGCTTGCTCACGTCGAGGACTCCGAGTCGCGCATGGCTTTCTCCACCAGCGAGCGCTCGTCGTCGGTGGGCACGAGGGCGCCCTCGTCGCGCCAACGGCGGAACACGAACGCCAACACCGCGATGGCAAGGACCGCGGCGACCACCGGCACGATCCAGATGACCGCTTCCAGACCCTCGGCGTCGGGCACGAGTCGCAGATCGGCTTCGTAGCTGTCGTCGATGGCGGCCACGATCTGGTCGTCGCTCGCTTGGCCGGCCGCCACCTGACGCGCGATCTCCTGACGAATCGCCTGCGACGCCGAACCCCGCGACTCGTACACGCTCTCACCGTCACACGTGGGGCAAGCCAGACGCTGGGCGATGGCGTCGATGCGTTCCTCGGCGGTGGACGGACCGGAATTCCGTCCGATGCCGATGGCCAACATCACGACGGTCAGCACCAGCAATACCAGCCACGAGGGCCAACGCTTGATCGCACGATTGAAGGACGAGGAGCTCATCGCGCGGGCTCCGCCGACATCGAGGCGATCGCCTCGCCCAACAATTCGGCCGTCACCTGTCCGGTGAATCGCTGCGCCACCACTCCCGTGGGGCTGATCAACCAGGTCTCGGGCACCTTGGCCACGCCGAAGTCCACCGAGATGCTGGCATCGTCGTCACGCACGATCGGCCAGCCGCCCCCCTGCTGTTCGAAGAACGCCCGCACCGCCTCCTCGTCGTCGTCGTTCACGATGGTGTACAGCTCGGCGCCCGTGCCCCCGAGAGCCGACTGCGTCTCGTGGAACTTCACCAATTCGGGATGCTCGCGCTTGCACGGCACGCAGGTGGAATTGAAGAAGTTCAGCACCACCCACGAACCGCGGCGACGCGACAGATCGAAGGCCTCCCCGTCGTAGGTGGTGCTCACCACGCGCGGAGCCGGCTTCATCAGGAGCGGGGTGTCGGTGGTGGTGACGTCCTTGTTGAAGGCCACCACCAGCAAGGCGACGAAGAAGACGGCCACCGCGATGGCGCCCACCGCCACCGTGCGCGCCACGGACGATCGACGCTCAGACACGGGTGGCCTCGGTGAGTCCGTCGGACACCGGTGCGGTCGGACGACGCCGCGATCCCGGGAACGCCGACAAAACGGTGCCCAACGCCATCAGACCTCCACCGATCCACAGCCACAGGATCAACGGCTTGATGAGCACCTTGATGCGCGCGGTGGTGTCGTCGGGACGCACCGTTCCCTCGAGAGTGAGATAGATGTCGTGGCGGGCGCCGGTTTTCACGCTCGGTGTTCCGATGTCCATGCCTTGCTTGACGTACTTGCTGCGTCGGGGTTCGTAGACGGGACCGTCGTCGATGCGAACCGCGGCCACCACGCTGGTCTTGACCGCGTCGGCTTCCAACGACAATCCCTCGAACTCGAAGGAATGGCCGGCGAACTCCACACGTTCACCAACTTCCAGCACGAACTCCTGCGACCGCGTGTACGCACCACTGGCGGCCAGGGCCACGGCGATGACGATCACGCCGAGGTGAACGATCATGCCTCCGTTCGCTCGACCCACGAAACCCCGCCAACCCTGACGACGCGACGCCAACGCCACCTGACGCAAGGCGGCGCCGGCGGCGAATCCACCCAGGGCGAACGCCGACAACGGGGCCCAGCCACCCGATCCCGTGACGACGGCGAAGACCAGCGCACCGACACCACAGACCGCCGGCCAGAACAGTCGATCACGCAACACTTCCTGACTGGCCTTGCGCCACGGCAGCACCGGGGCCACGGCCATCAGGAACAGCAGGGTCAGGCCGATGGGTTTGGTCATGCGGTCGAAGAACGGCGAGCCCACC
>JAJTEQ010000080.1 GCA_021298195.1 Ilumatobacteraceae bacterium | reverse complement strand
GATGCGGGTGCGCGAGGATTCGTCGAATGAGCCGTTGGCGCGTAGGTAGTACTGGTCGACGTTCGTGTGGCCGTCGAGGTCGGTGTAGTTCACGAACGCGCGCGCACCGTCGAAGGAGAAAGCCAGACCCAACAACCCGCGTTCCCCCTCGGCGCGCGTGAGGTCGCTCATGTCGAGAGCGAGCGGTCCCCTCGTTCCGTCGGGGTTCATCATCGACACCACTCCGGTTCGCTCGACCAGATAGTCGGTCGGTGTGGCACCGGGAGCGAAACGCGACGCGATGTCGACCGGCTCGGTCCAGCCGGTCGCCGGCTCGCCGAGTGTCGCGGAGAACAGGGGCTCGATCTCCGGACCGGAGTCGCTCGACGACCGACGTCGGGATCGGCACTCTGCACCGATCCGCAACCGACCAGAAGAACCGCGCCGAGAACGGGGACGATGCGCGACCGCATCACGAGCGTTCGCGACGGATGAGACCCTCTTGGACGACGGTGATCGCCAGATGTCCGTCGTGGGTGAAGATCGAACCGGTGGCCAGACCCCGAGCGCTCGACGTGCTGGGTGTCATCTGGTCGTAGAGCAACCATTCGTCGGCGCGGAACGGACGATGGAACCACATGGCGTGGTCGAGGCTGGCCATCTGCAACCCGCTGTCGGACCAATTGAGGCCATGGGGGAGCACCGTGGTGTCGAGCAAGGTCATGTCACTGGCGTAGGTGACGATGCAGGCGTGCAACGTGGGGTCGTCGGGCAGTCGGCCGTCGGCGCGCAACCACACCGACTGTTGCATCGTGGGAACGCGCGAGCGCGACATGGGGTCGCCCTGCACGTAACGAATGTCGATGGGTCGGGGACGCTCGTACCACTCGCCGAGCAGATGCTTGTGCGGTGCCATGCGCGTCTTGAAGTCGGGCAACGTGTCCGCCGCCGGGACGTCGGGCATGTCGACCTGGTGCGACAAGCCCTCCTCGGGGGCGTGGAAGCTGGCCTGCAGGTTGAAGATGGCCTGACCGTGTTGGATGGCCACGACGCGACGCGTGGTGAAGCTCTTGCCGTCGCGGATGCGGTCGACGTCGTAGAGGATCGGGGCCATCGGATCGCCGGGACGCAGGAAGTAGGCGTGCAACGAGTGAACCCGACGGTCGCGGTCATCGACGGTCCGCGAGGCCGCCACCAGCGCCTGTCCGGCGACCTGTCCGCCGAAGACGCGTTGACGGTTCTCCTGGGGCGATCGTCCGCGGAAGATGTTGACCTCGATGGGCTCCAGATCCAGCAGGGAAATGAGGTCGTCCAGAGCGTCGAAGTCCGAGTCACCGGGGGCGGGAGGAACCATGGACTCATCTTGGCACGAACTCGGCTGGGAGACGCCTTCATCGAGGGCGGTAAGGTGCGGCCGTGGCACTTCTCCCTTTGAACCCCGATGAACTCCTGTCCACCACCCGAGCCGTCCGCAAGCGCCTCGACTTCGACAAGCCGGTCCCCGACGATTTGATCCGCGAGTGCGTGTCCTTGGCGATGCAGTCACCCTCGGGCTCGAACAGCATGACCATGCAGTTTCTGGTCGTGAAGGACGCGGCCAAGCGCAAGGCCATCGGTGAGGTCTACCGCGAGTGTTTCTCGATCTACCAACAGATGGATGGCGTCTACATCCGTACCATCGACAAGGGCGACGAACTGTTGAACAAGCAACAGCAGCGCTCGGCCGACTCCGCCGACTATCTCGCCGATCACATGGGTGATGCCCCGGTGCTGGTGATCCCGTGCAGCGTCGGGGGTCGCACCGACGCCACCGGTGGTCTCGGCATGATGGTGTCGTCGGTGATGGCGAACATCCTGCCGGCCATGTGGAGCTTCATGCTCGGTGCCCGTGCGCGCGGACTGGGTACCGCTTGGACCACGGTGCACCTGATGCAGGAACAAAGGGTCGCCGACATCCTCGGCATCCCCTTCGACACGGTTCAACAGGTGTGCCTGTCGCCGTTGGCCTACACGAAGGGCACCGACTTCAAGGCGGCGGTTCGTCCGGCGGCCGACACCATCATCCACTGGGACACCTGGTGATTTCGGGGCGGCTGCGCGAAGCCGCCCTCGCCGCTGTCGGTTTCATGCCCCCCGACGAGGGAGACGCGCTGCACGAAGCCGCCTTGGCGGCGGGACGCGACGTGCCCGATTCGGTGTACCTCGAGGTTGGTTCGTACTGCGGACGTTCCACCATCTGGCTGGGTGAGGCGGCGCGCCTGTCGGGGACCGTGTTGTTCGCCGTGGATCACCATCGAGGCTCGGAGGAGAATCAACCGGGTTGGGAATGGCACGATCCGACCCTGGTCGACCCGGCGGTGGGCAAGATGGACACGCTGCCGTTCTTCCGACGCACGGTTCACGATGCCGGACTCGAGGAGCACGTCATCGCCGTGGTGGGTCAATCACCCAACGTGGCCCGACGATGGACGACACCGCTGGCGTTCCTGTTCATCGACGGCGGACACGGCATCGAACCGGCGCGTTTGGATCACGAACTGTGGACGCCGCACGTCGCACCCGGGGGAACACTGGCGATTCACGACGTGTTCCCCGACCCGGCCGACGGTGGTCGTCCACCGTACGAGCAGATTTATCTGCCGGCGGTGCGGTCGGGGCGTTTCGTCGAGACCTCGGCCACCGGAAGTTTGCGCATCCTGCGTCGCGTGGCCTGAGTCGAGTCGGCGGATCAGCGCGGGCGTTGTGACGCGCGGAGGCCGGCCCAGGCCAGATCGCTCACTTGCTTCGCGATCAACTCGGGATCGAAGTCACCACCCAGACGAATGAGTCGCCGCGAGACACCTTCGGACAGCCCGACGATGGCGTGAGCCAACGTGCGTCGATGTTCGGCGTCGATGTCGGCGGTGATGAGCGGTTCGATGACGTCGGCGATCATCGACGTGAAGCGTCCGGCCGCCTCGCTGAACTCGGCGTCGCGACGCGAACCACCTCCGAAGAGCAACTGGAACGCGTCGTTGTCCTCGTGGACCCACTGGAAGTAGGCGATGAACCCCAACTCGGTGCGTCGTCGACCCTCGGTGGCGGCGATGCGCGGATCAGTGACCGCGGTGAGCAGACGCGCCCCGGCCTCCTCGATGAGGGCGAGGTACAACTCACGCTTCGACGCGAAGTGTTGATACAGAACGGGTTTGGTGATTCCGGCGGCGTCGGCCACGTCGTTCATCGACGTCTGGTGGTAACCCTGTCGGGCGAACACGTCCATCGCGACGGTCAACAGTTGTTCGCGTCGCTCGGCGGCCGGCAATCTCATCGACATCACCCGACACGGTACTCGCCGACCGACGACACCGCCGATGGCCGGAATCAGATACCCCGGGATCGGTCGTCCTTCTCGGCGGCCTTCACGGCGTAGCCGAGCACGATGGCCGGAGCGAGCAGGATCGATCCCAGAACCAATGACACCGTGATGGCCGTGACGATCGGACCCTTGAAACCGAAGGCGAAAGCCATCACGAACAGTGCGATAGCCACTGCGTACAGCAGGTATCCGATTCGGTTGGCCAGCAGAGTCCACTTGGCGATGCGGGCTCGGCGTTCGCGGACCGGGTCGGACGACGGAGAGTTCACCCCTGAACAATGCTGCACGGACGACGGCCCGTGCCAATCCTGACGATTACGGTGATCGTGTGGCTGTTCACCTGACATGGAACGCAGACGTCTGTTCCATTCGCATCGATCGTCCGGACAAGCGCAACGCCGTCGATTTGGCGACGTTGCACGAGATCGCCGCGGCGCAATCGGAAGCCGCCGCGAAACGCGCGCGGGTGATCGTGCTTTCGGGTGAACCACCGGCTTTCTGCAGCGGTGCGGATCTGGGTGGCGTCGAGTTGGGGGAGTTCACCGACACCCTTCTGTCGGTGTTGCGCGGCTTCGGCGAGTTGGGTGGCATCACCCTGGCCGCGGTCGAAGGGGCCGCACTGGGAGCAGGGTCGCAGTTGGCCGCCGCCTGTGATCTGCGCATGGCGTCGGCGAACGCCCGATTCGGAGTACCGGCCGCGAAGCTGGGACTGGCCGTCGACACGTGGACCGTGGCTCGTCTCGGCCGTGAAGCCGGTTGGAGCGTCGCACGTCGGATGCTGATCACCGGCGAGGCCATCGCCGCCGCCGACTTGTTGGGCGGTTTCATCCACCGACTCGGTTCGTGGAGCGAGGCCATGGAGTGGGCCGAAGAACTGAGTGCGCTGGCGCCGCTGACGGTGAAGGCGCACAAGCTGGCTCTCGAGCGCCTGTTCTCGTTGGTGGCCGATGGCGCGGAGAATCCGTCGATCGATGAGGTGGAGCGAGCGCGATTGGCGGCTTGGGAGAGCGATGACGCCATCGAGGGACGAGCCGCGTTCATGGAGAAGCGAGCGCCACGTTTCCGTGGCCAGTAATGAGCGCTACGCGCGTCGACGATCGCGCGATCGCACGGAGAAGTAGACCCGCACGAAGATGATCGCCATGCCGCCGAGCATGATGCCGAACAACAGCAATTGTTGCCAACCACCGCGATCACCGGGGCTGGTGGGCTCGCGACCACAACCGGGCAACGGGTTGGAACTGATGCAGGTGGTCAGGTCGCGTTCGAGGTCCAGGAAGTCGTTGACCGTGTCGGGCGTGACGGGAATCGACGTCGGGGATTCCGGAACGGTCGGGTCCGGAGGTGTCGACGCTGACACCGTGGGGGTACCGACGGAGATCGCCACCAGAGCGACCACGATCGAGACAGCGCGGGGAACGAAAGGCACGTTCTCATCGTTCCACGCGCGCGAGCCGATCCCCCAGTTGGTGGTGCGGACTACGCTGTGACAGTGACCTCGCGCAGCACCGTTCTCGTCGTCGATTTCGGTGCTCAGTACGCCCAACTGATCGCCCGCCGGGTGCGCGAGCATCGCGTCTACTCCGAGATCGTTCCCCATTCCATGTCGGCGGCCGACATGGCGGCAAAGTCGCCGACGGCCATCATCCTGTCGGGTGGCCCCAAGAGCGTCCACGTCGATGGTGCGCCCGCGCTCGACCCTGCGGTGTACGACCTCGGGGTGCCCGTCCTGGGTATCTGTTACGGCGCACAGTTGATCGCCCACCAACTCGGTGGCGAGGTGGGTCGCGGGTCGCGTGGTGAGTACGGACGCACGCACATGTCGCGTATCCCCGGATCGGACTCCACCTTGCTGGTGGGTGACATCCCCGATGAACAAGACGTGTGGATGAGTCACTTCGACGCCATCTCGCGGGTTCCCGACGGGTTCGTGGCCACGGCCAGCACTCCCGACGCTCCGGTGGCCGTGCTCGAGAGTCCCGTTCGGCGCATCTGGGGCGTGCAGTATCACCCCGAGGTGGTGCATTCGCCGTTCGGCGCGAATGTGTTGCGTCGCTTCCTCCACGATCTGGCCGCCTGCGACACGTCGTGGACCATGGGCTCGGTCATCGACGAGCAGGTGGCCCTCGTGCGCGAGCAGGTGGGCGGCAAGCGCGTCATCTGCGGTCTGTCTGGTGGTGTGGATTCGGCGGTGGCGGCCGCCCTCGTGCACAAGGCCATCGGTGCGCAACTCACCTGCGTCTACGTCGACACCGGTTTGATGCGCAAGAACGAGAGTGACCAAGTCGTCGAGACGTTCAAGCGCAACCTGGGCATCGAACTGATCCACGTGGATGCCGGCGCACAGTTCTTCGAGCGTTTGAAGGGCGTCACCGAACCCGAGACCAAACGCAAGATCATCGGCGAGTTGTTCGTGCGCGTGTTCGAACAACACACGGGTGGCGTCACCGACGCCGAATTCCTCGTGCAGGGAACCTTGTACCCCGACGTCATCGAGAGCGGTGGCAGCGACGGCACGGCGGCGGTCATCAAGAGTCATCACAACGTGGGTGGTTTGCCCGAGGACATGACGTTGCGCTTGGTCGAACCGTTGCGCTCGTTGTTCAAGGACGAGGTGCGTCGTCTCGGACTCGAGTTGGGGTTGCCCGACGAGATCGTCTGGCGGCAACCGTTCCCGGGACCCGGCTTGGGCGTGCGCATCATCGGCGAGGTGACCCCCGACAAGGTGGCGTTGCTGCAGGACGCCGACTTCATCGTGCGCGAGGAGATTCGGCTGGCCGGCCTGGAGCGCGACATCTGGCAGGCCTTCGCCGTGTTGCCCGACATCCGCTCCGTCGGCGTGATGGGCGACGAGCGCACGTACGCCCATCCCATCATCATTCGCGCCGTCACCAGTGACGATGCCATGACCGCCGATTGGGCTCGCCTGCCCTACGACCTGCTGGAGCGCATGGCTAGTCGCATCATCAACGAGGTCCCCGGGGTGAACCGAGTCGCCTACGACATCACGTCGAAGCCCCCCGGGACAATCGAATGGGAATGAGATCGTCGAACACGAATGGGAATGAGATCGTCGAACACGAATGGGAATGAGATCGTCGAACACGAATGGGAATGAGATCG
>JAJTEQ010000028.1 GCA_021298195.1 Ilumatobacteraceae bacterium | reverse complement strand
CCGTAGCTGACGATCTGGCCGAGGGGCTTCACGCCACGGGCCTTCACGGCGCGCTCGCTCATGATCACCATCGCCGAACCACCGTCGCTGATCTGCGAGGCGTTGGCGGCGGTGATGGTGCCTTCCTTGTCGAAGGCCGGCTTCAGGCCACCGAGGGAGTCCATGGTGGTGTCGGCACGTACACCTTCGTCGGTGTCGATGATCTTGGGGTCACCCTTGCGCTGGGGAATGGAGATGGGAACGATTTCGTCGGCGAGACGACCGGCCGCGATGGCGGCCGCGGCGCGCTGGTTGGACTTCATGGCCAACTCGTCCTGCTGTTCGCGGGTGATGTTGCCCGCGGCGTAACGCTCGGTGCCCAAACCCATGAGGCAAGCGTCGAACGCGCACCACAGACCGTCGGCGATGATGGCATCCTTCAGCTCGGTGTTGCCGTAGCGGAATCCACCGCGCGCTCCGGCGGCGATGTAGGGGGCGTTGGTCATGCTCTCCATGCCGCCGGCGATCACGATGTCGGCGTCACCGGCCTGGATCATCTGATCGGCGAGATAGATGGAGTTGATGCCCGACAGACAGACCTTGTTGATGTTCACGGCCGGAACGTTCATGGGGATGCCGGCCTTCACGGCGGCCTGACGGCTGGGCACCTGGCCCTGACCGGCCATGAGCACCTGCCCCATGATCACGTGCTCGACCTCGTTCGGTGCGACACCGGCGCGCTCGAGCGCGGCCTTGATCGCGAAGCCTCCGAGATCGGCGGCACTGAAAGACGACAAAGCTCCACTCATCTTGCCGATCGGGGTGCGGGCTCCAGCGACGATGTATGAACCGGCCATGAGGGACTCTCTTTCGTGTCGTTCCGGGTGATGCACCCGGGGTCGTTCGCCATTCTTGCCCCGAGGTGACCCCCGAACCTACTCCTCAGTAACATCGGCGGATGGAAAAAATCCGCGACGCCATCCTCGCCGGGGCCGACGGCCCGTCTATCGCCGCTCTGGGGATTCCCGAGACCTACCGGGCGGCTCATGTTCTGGCCAGCGAGCAGACCATGTGGGAAGGCACTCCCTCGGAGAAGAAGGACCCGCGCAAGAGCATCCACGTGGGCGAGGTGGCCACCCCCGAGTTGGCCCCCGACGAGGTGTACATCGCGGTCATGGCCAGCAGCATCAACTTCAACACCGTCTGGTCCAGCATCTTCGAACCGGTCAGCACCTTCGGCCCCATGAAGCGTTTGTCCCGCGAGAGCGAGTGGGCCAAGCGCCACGACCAGCCGTATCAGGTGATCGGCAGCGACGCCTCGGGTGTGGTGCTCAAGGTCGGCTCGGCCGTGCGCATGTGGAAGCCCGGTGACCACGTGACCGTCCACTGCAACCACGTGGATGATCAGGACAACACGGCGCACAACGATTCGATGCTGGCCGCGAACCAGCGCATCTGGGGTTACGAGACCAACTTCGGTGGTCTCGCCGACCTGTCGGTGGTCAAGGCGAATCAACTCATGCCCAAGCCCGCCCACCTCACGTGGGAAGAGGCCGCGGTGAACGCGCTGTGCAACAGCACCAGCTATCGCATGCTCGTGTCACCGAACGGTGCGGCCATGAAGCAGGGCGACGTGGTTCTGATTTGGGGCGCCACCGGCGGTATCGGGGCGTACGCCACGCAGTACGTGCTGAACGGTGGCGGTATTCCGGTGTGCGTGGTGTCCAGCGACGACAAGGCGCAGATCCTGCGCGAGATGGGCGTCGAACACATCATCAACCGCAAGACCGCGAACTACAAGTTCTGGAAGGACGAGCACACGCACGACGAGAGCGAGTGGCGTCGTCTGGGCAGCGACATCCGCGACATGACCGGTGAGGATCCCGACATCGTGTTCGAGCATCCGGGCCGTCAGACTTTTGCCGCGTCGGTGTACGTGACCAAGCGGGGCGGCACCGTGGTCACTTGCGCGGCCACCAGTGGCTTCATGATGGAGTTCGACAACCGACACTTCTGGATGCGTTTGAAGAATCTGGTCGGCAGTCACTTCGCCAACTACCAAGAGTCGTGGCAGGCCAACCGCCTCATCGCCAAGGGCATGATCCATCCGGTGTTGAGCCAGACATTCGCCTTGAACGAGGTGGGCGAGGCCGCGTACCAGGTTCACAACAACATGCACGAGGGCAAGCTGGGCGTGCTGTGCCTGGCGCCGACCGAAGGGTTGGGCATCACCGATCCCGAACTGCGGGCCAAGGTGGGCGAGGCGAACATCTCCCGGTTCCGCCGCGCGTGACCATCGCGTCCGGGTTGGGCACGGTCAGCACCGTTGCATTTAGGCTGTCGACATGATCCTCACCGAAATCGACCACGTGGCCATCGCCGTCAACGATCTGGAAGCCGCGATCGACTACTACAAGCGCGCCTTCGGTGCCGAGGTCGATCACCGTGAGGTCGTCGAGAGCGACGGCGTCGAGGAGGCTTTGCTGAAGGTGGCCGAGAGTTACGTGCAGTTGCTCACGCCCACGCGTCCCGACAGCCCGGTGGCCAAGGCCATCGAGAAGCGCGGCGAGGGCCTGCATCACATCGGCTATCGCGTCGCCGATTGCGGTGAGGCGTTGGCCGCCATGATCGCCGCCGGTGCCAAGGCCATCGATCAGGCCCCGCGTCCGGGCAGCCGCGGCACCACCGTGGCGTTCATCCACCCCAAGGGCAGCTTCGGCACACTCATCGAACTCGTCCAGGAGTGACGCGAACGGCCACCCTTCGACGCAACCCGTCGGGTTCCGGCTCTATAATTTCGTTTAGACGAAGTGAAGGGCGGGGCGGCATGTCGAGGTTTTTGAGGTCTCTCGGATCTTTGGCGGGCGGAACCCTTGTTCTGATGGTCGTGCTGTCCGGCACGACCCGCGGATCCTCGGTGTCCGCGGCCACGTCGGAGAACGGCGTGCGCACCTCCACGGTGTCGGTCACATCGTGCACCTCGGGTCAGACCGCCATCATCGAGACGGCGGTCGCCGACGCCACCGGTTATCTCGCCAATGCGACCGAATACTTCGACAATGTTCGTTCGGGGTCGCGATTCACCAGTTGGTTCGGGACCTACGACGTCACTCGCTGGAACGAAGTGAAGTCCACCTTTCAGAACATGGAAGACATGGTCGTGTCGGGCGCCATCGATTTCGATTGCGATGATTCCAACTGCGGTGGCAGCGGAACCTTCGGGTACGTGTACCCCAGCGACACGAGTCCGTACACGGTGCACTTGTGTGGTGCCTTCTGGACCGCTCCCGCGACGGGGACCGATTCCCGAGCCGGGACGCTCATCCACGAGTGGTCGCACTTCAATGGCACCGGCGCCACCGTCGACCACGCGTACGGCAAGACCGGAGCCGGGTCGTTGGCGTTGGGCAATCCGGGCAATGCCGTGAACAACGCCGACAACTACGAGTACTTCGCGGAGAACGATCCGAACACGGTCGACAACAGTCCTGTGCGTACCGTCTCGACCTCCTCGCACGACTTCGGAAGTGTTCCGGTGGGAACATCGTCATCGGCGTTCGTCTTCACGGTGACCAACAGTGGTGACGGCGATCTGGTCGTGGCGAGCCTCGTTCCGACATCCACCTTCACACTGGCCTCGGACACCTGCTCGGGAGCAACCGTCGCGCCGAGTGCTTCGTGCAGTTTCGGGGTGGTGTTCTCGCCCTCCGTGGCGGGGTCGATCTCGGGAAGCCTGACGGTCTACAACAATTCCGGGGCTGGCGCGTTGGTGGTTGCTCTCACGGGTTCGGCCACGTCGACGACATCGAATGTTCTTCGTTTCGCCACCACCGGGGCGAATCCCCGCGGGATCGCGATCGACGACTCAGGGAACGTCTACACCGCGAACACGGTAGGACGGGACGTCACCAAGGTGCAGCCGAACGGAACCGCAACCCAATTCGCTTTCTTGGGAGGCGAACCCAAGCGAATGCTGGTCGACGGTTCCGGAAACCTGCTCGTGGTGAATCAGGTTCTCGATGTGATTCACAAGATCGACCCTCAGGGAGGAGTCACCTCGCTGGGTGCCACCGGCCCCACCCCATTCGATGTGGCCTTGGACTCCACGGGCGCCGTCGTCACGGCGAGCACGGTGACCGGTGAGGTGACCAGGATCTCATCGAGTGGCGCGGCGTCTTTGCTTGCCATGACATCAACGTCGATCCAAGGTGTTGCCATCGATCCGGCGGGGAACATTTTCGCGACCGACTTCGTGCAGGACCGGGTCTTGAAAATCTTTCCCGACGGTTCAGTCTCGTTGTTCGCCTCCGTCCAGTCACCGTTCGCGATCGTGTGCGACCCGCTGGGGAACGTCTACGTGGCGGGACTCTTCTCGAGTGTCGTCACCAAGATCACGCCGAATGGCACCGCGACGAATCACGGAACGGTCGGGAGCGGACCCTACGACCTGGCGTTCGACTCGGCCGGCAACTTGTACTCGGCCAACGTGTACTCCGACAACGTCAGCAAGATCGCGCCGGACGGGACCGTCTCCACCTTCGGCGTCACGGAATCCGGACCCAACGCTTTGGCCATCGACTCATCAGGCAACGTGTTCGTGGCGAACGATGGTGACGACTCGGTCACGAAGCTCGTCGGTGCCAGTCCGGCCCCGCCGCGCATCCCATCGGCACCCCTCGTGACCCCGGGTTTCGGATCCGTCACCGTCACGCCGTCAACGTTGGTGGCGTCGGCTCGATACGGAAGTCCGACCTCCTACGTCGTGCGAGCCGTGAACGATCCCTCCAAGTCGTGCGTCGTCACCCTTCCGGCGACGAGTTGCGCCGTTTCCGATCTGACCCCGGGAGTCGGTCACGCGTTCACGGTGTCCGCGCGTCTCAACTCGTGGGAGACGCCGCCGTCGCCTCCCTCGCAATCGGTGTCGGCCCTGAGTGGTGGTCTCGTGACGTTGACGCCGTCGCGGGTCATCAACACGCGTCCCACCGGCAAGATCGGTAACCGCACCGGAACCGCCGACCCCATGATCTTCAACGTGTACGGCCAAGGCGGTCTGCCGTCTTCGGGAATCGACGCGGTTGTTTTGAACGTCACCGCGGTCGATCCCGAGGTCGGCAATGAAGGCGGATTCCTCACCGTGTATCCGTGTGCGTCGGGGAGACCTGACGCCTCCAACCTCAACTTCGTCACCCGACAGATCATCGCCAACACCGTGATCGCACCCGTCGACGGTGACGGCAACATCTGCTTTTACAGCTACGGGCAAACCCACGTGTTGGCCGACGTCAGCGGATACTTCCCCTCCGGGTCGTCGCTGCGAACGTTGACACCGTCGCGGGTCATCAACACCCGTCCCACCGGCACGATCGGTTTTTTCGGCATCGAAAACAGAACGTTGACTTTCAACGTATACGGCAAGGGCGGGTTGCCAAGCTCGGGAATCGACGCGGTGTTGTTGAACGTCACCGCGGTCGATCCTGAGGTCGGCAACGAAGGCGGATTCCTCACCGTGTACCCGTGTGCGTCGGGGAGACCCGACGCCTCCAACCTCAACTTCGTCACCCGACAGATCATCGCCAACACCGTGATCGCACCCGTCGACGGTGATGGGAACATCTGCTTCTACAGCTACGGGCAAACCCACGTGTTGGCCGACGTGTCGGGATACTTCCCCTCCGGGTCGTCGCTGCGAACGTTGACTCCGTCGCGCGTCATCAATACGCGTCCCACCGACAAGATCGGTGACCGCACCGGCACCGCCGACCCGTTGATCTTCAACGTTTACGGCAAGGGCGGGTTGCCAAGCTCGGGAATCGACGCCGTGTTGTTGAACGTCACCGCGGTCGATCCCGAGGTCGGCAATGAAGGCGGATTCCTCACCGTGTACCCGTGTGCGTCGGGGAGACCCGACGCCTCCAACCTCAACTTCACCCCCCGACAGATCATCGCCAACACCGTGGTCGCACCCGTCGACCCGTCAGGCAACATCTGCATATACAGCTACGGGCAAACCCACGTCCTGGCCGACGTCAGCGGATACTTCCCGAGCTAGAGCATCAGTTCGCCTGAAGTAGGAGACCCTTCAGGTACTCGCTCTCGGGATACGACAACAACACCGGGTGATCGACCGGCTGTCCGAGTCGTTGCACGATGCTGAGCGATCGTTTCGCGTCCAACGCGGCACCGGCCACGATCTTCTGGAACAGGTCGATGCTCACCGCACCCGAACACGAGAACGTCAGCAGTCGTCCGCCGGGGGCCAGAAGCTTCGCGCCCAACAAGTTGACGTCCTTGTAGGCGCGTGACGCGCGGTCGAGGTTCTTCTGGGTGGGGGCGAACTTCGGCGGGTCCAGGATGATCAGATCGAACTCGGCACGACGATCACGCATTCGTCGCAACTGTTCGCCGGCGTCACCGACGATCAACTCGCCGGGCTCGGTGTCGTTCAGTCGGGCGTTCAGCCGGGTCAGCTCCAACGACGGCGCGGAGGAGTCGATGGTGGTCACGCTCTCGGCCCCGCTGCGTTTGGCGATGACACTGAACGAACCGGTGTATCCGAACACGTTCAACACCCGCGCTCCGACAGCCAGTTGCGGAATGAGCAGTCGAGCGTTGCGTTGGTCGATGTAGAAGCCGGTCTTGTGGCCACTCTCCACGTCGACGGCGAAGGTGAATCCGTTCTCGCGGGCGAACACTTCGGTGGGCAAGGATCCGCGGGCCACACCCACGCGCTCGTCCAGACCCTCGCGCTTGCGATCCTCGCTGTCGGAGCGTTCGTACACGCAGCTCACCCCGGGCAGCGCGAACAAGAGGTCAGCGATCGTCTCGCGCCATTTCTCCACCCCGACCGCGGTGATCTGCATCACCACCACCTCGCTGTAACGATCGACCACCAGTCCGGGCAGACCATCGGCGTCGCCGAACACCAAACGGGCGGTGGTTTCGAGACCGGGGTAGGACTCGCGGCGCTCGACCGATCGCGTGACGAGGTCTCCGACGAACGACTCGTCGACGACCGTGGTGGGGTCGAAGGACCACATGCGCGCGCGAATGGTGGAGAACGGGCTGTACGACGCCACGCCCAACTCGTCACCCGAGGCCGACACCACCAACACGGTGTCACCGGGCTGTGGATCGTTGGTGACGTGGCTGACGCTTCCGCTCATCACCCACGGATGGCGTCGCCTCACGGGACCATCGCGGTCGGCTTTCAAGTACAGAGTCGACGTGGGGCGTGAGGTCATTCCGACACGGTACGCCCCGCGAATGGTCTTGAGAGGTTCTTGACGTTGTCGGTATCAAGGTCATCGTGTCTGCTCCGATACCTCAGCCCGAGTCGGACGACCGGCTCGTCCATCTGTACGAAGGGAAACCAGCATGAACACATCAACGAACCGCACGGCCGGTCGGAGAGACAAGGGTTTCACCCTCGTCGAGCTTCTGATCGTCGTCGTCATTCTTGGCATCCTCGCCACCGTCACGGTGTTCGCCGTCCGTGGCATCACCGACAAGGGCCAGGAAAGCGCGTGCGACACCGACAAGCGCGTGATGGAAGTGGCCGTCGAAACCTGGTACGCCGACGAGTCGGCCGCCACCGACGGTGATCCGACCGAGGCCGGTCTGGTGGCCGCGCAGTTCCTGCGCAGCGAGTCGACGCTGTACGACGTGGGTGCGGCGGGTGCCGTGAATCCGCAAGCCGGCGGGGCCTGCGTCGCCTGATTCACCCCCTCGCGATCTGGGTCGCCAAAGTGTCGGTTTCCGACCTCATGGCGACCCAGATCGTGAGATTGCAACTGAACGATGGCCGGTCCGCGAGGGCCGGCCCTTTCTGCGTGTCCGGGATGCGATCCGCGTGACGTGATCTGGGTACGCGAGAGTACCGAAAACCGGCGCTTTTCAGACCGAGATCGCGGGGGAGGTGGCGCGTTGGGTGGCGATCTGGGCCACCACTTCTCGGGGGTACGCGCTCATCTGCGCGGCCTCGTCGGGCGTCAGATGCCCTTCGATCACCAACCGGGCCAGATCCATCTCCAGGGTCTGCATGCCCTCGGCCTGTCCGGTGCCGATCACGTTGCGCAACTGGCGCGTCTTGCCCTCGCGCAAGAGGTTGCGCACGGCATCGTTGGCCACCAGGGCCTCGTAGGCGGCCACCCGTCCGCCCAACTGCGAGGCGATCAGGCGTTGACTGATCACGCCTTGCAGCGAACCGGCCAACTGGATCTGGATCTGGTCACGACGATCGGCGGGGAACACGTCCACGATGCGGTCGAGCGCCTGCGACGCGTCGTTGGTGTGGAGCGTGGCGAACACCAGGTGGCCGGTCTCGGCCAGCGTCAGGGTGATCGCGATCGACTCCAGGTCGCGCATCTCGCCCAGCAGGATCACGTCGGGATCCTCGCGCAACGCCGAACGCAAGCCGTCCTCGAAGCTGTTCACGTCGGTACCCACCTCGCGCTGGTTCACGATGGCGCGCTTGTGCGTGTGCACGAACTCGACCGGATCCTCGATGGTGAGAATGTGGCACGGCCGCTCCTCGTTGATGCGGTCGATCATGGCCGCGAGCGTGGTGCTCTTGCCCGAACCCGTGGGTCCGACCACCAGGACCAACCCGTACGGGGCGTTCAACAGTTGCGAACAGGCCTCGGGAGCCTTCAACTCCTCCAGTGACCGCACGCGATTCGGCACCACGCGGAGCGCCAACGCCGGGAACCCGCGTTGACGAAAGGCGTTGGCGCGGAAACGCCCCACACCGGGCAGACCGAACGAGAAGTCGACCTGACGACTGCGGTCGTACTCGGCGGTCTTCGTGTCGTCGAGAAGGCTGAACACCATGCGTTCGAGGTCGCCCGGCATCAGATCGTCATGACCCTCGATGGGGATCAAATTGCCGCTGCGGCGAACCGTGGGGGGACGTCCGACGGTGAGATGAAGATCGGAGGCACCACCGTCGACGGTGAGTCGCAACAACGTCACCAACTCGGCGTCGATCGTGGGCGTCATGCAGGAAGACATCGGTAGTGTCCTTGTGTGGTGAGAGAAGTGGTTCGTCGATGACCGTGGCGATCGCGGCGGTGGCCGGACTGTTGATCGGTTCGTTCCTGACGGTGGTGATCGATCGCGTTCCGCGTGGCGCGTCGATCGTGGCCCCGGGCTCGGCGTGCGGAGGCTGTCACCGACAGTTGGGCCCCGTCGACCTGGTCCCCGTGTTCAGCTGGCTGTTCCTGCGCGGCAAGTGCCGTCGCTGTGGTGCGGCCATCGGGGTGGAGTCCGTTCTGGTCGAGATCGTGACCGGGGCCTTGTTCGTCGCGATGATGGTGCACTTCGAGCGACCGATCGTCGGCGCGGCCCACTGTGTGTTGGTCGCTGGTCTGGTGGCTCTGACCGCCATCGATCTGCGCACCAAGCGGCTGCCGCGCGAGATCACGTACACCACGATCGTGATCGGGGCACCGTTGCTGACGATCGCCGCGTTCATGGTGGACGAACCCCGACGCATCGCCACCGCGCTCTTGGGTGCGGTCATCGCGACCGCGGTCATGCTGGCCCTGTACCTGATCAGTCGCGGAGGCCTGGGTGACGGTGACGTTCGATTGAGCCCGTTGCTCGGTCTGTACCTCGGTTGGTCCAATCCCGGACTGGCCCTGGTGGGGTTGTTCTACGGCTTCATCATCGGATCGGTCGTGGGTGTCGTTCTCATGATCACCGGTCGTGCGGGTCGACGCACCGCACTCCCGTTCGGGCCGTTCCTGGCCGTGGGGGCACTGGTGGCCGTGTTGCAGGGCCAGTCGTTCATCGACGTGGTGATGGCGCGCTGACATCACGCGCCGTCCTTCACACCGCCGAGCACTCCGTACATCGCCGACACCAAGGCCACGGCGACGAAGCCCACCATCAGCCCGACGCCGATGATCATCAGAGGTTCGAACATGGTGGTGAAGCGTTTGATGCGCACCTCCAGTTCGGTGTCGAAGTACTCGCTCGCGGCTGCCAACTGCTCGTCGAGGGTTCCGGTCTCTTCGCCGACCTTGAACATCTGCTTGGCGGCGCCGGGGAACAATTCGGTGGCGGCCAACGGAGCGGAGAAACCGGCGCCTTTCATCATTTCCTCGCGGGCCGTGGTCAGTCGCTCGCGGTACACGGCGTTCGAGGTGGCCTCGGTGGTGGTCTGCATGCCGTCGGGAAGAGGAACACCCGCGCGCACCATCGCCCCGAGAATGCGACAGAAACGTTCGAGAATCGCGTACTCGATGATGCCCTTGATGACCGGAATGCGCAGGACCAGCCGATCCTTGACCTCGCGACCCTTGGTCGATTTCATCATCCAGATGACGGCACCGATCACCGTCATGATGACGAGACCCGGGATGTACACGTAGGTGGAGAACAACGACGCCACGCCCAGCAGCATTCGTGTGGGCAAGGGGAGGTCGGCGTTCAACTCGGTGAAGAGGGGTTTGAACTTCGGCAACACGTAGCCGGCCAGGATGATCACGGTCACCACCGCCATCACCATCACGACCGCGGGATACGACAACGCGTTCACCACCTTGGCGCGGGTCTCGATCTCACGGTTGAGGTACGCGGCCAGACTGTCGAGCGTTTCGTCCAGACGTCCGGTGAGCTCCGCGCTCTGCAGGATGCCGACGTAATAGTTCGGGAACACCTGGGGGTGTTTGGCCGCGGCGGCCGAGAGCGTCCCACCGTTGCGCAATTCTTCGACCATGGCGGTGATCGCCCGTCGTAGCGCGGTGTCCTGGGTCTCGTCGCCGATGGTCTCGAGCGCCGAGGTGATGGGAATGCCCGCCCGCACGAACACCGCGAGCTGACGCGTGAAGTGCATCAACTCCTTTTTCTTCACCTTCTCCTTGGTGATCTCGAACTGGAGCAACCCACGCTTCTCGGCGAGTTTGGTGGGAAAGAGCTCCTGCGCCAGCAACGAGGCGCGGGCGTCGGCGATGGTGTCGGCTTTGGAGATGCCCTCGACCAGGGTTCCACTGGTGTCGATGGCCGAGTAGGCGAAGCGGGGCATCGTCGTTCCGATCAGGCCACGTAGAGCGTTCGGATCACTTCGGCGACGGTGGTGACGTCGTCGTCGACGAGGTTCATGGCTTCGACGATCATCGGCCGCATGCCCTCGTCGATGGCGGTGTCGCGCACCTGCTCGGTGGTGGCGTGGTCGACCAACAGCTGGCGAATGTGCGGCGAGATACGCAACAACTCGTACACACCGATGCGGTCGCGATAGCCGGTGTGCGAACAGTCGTCGCATCCGGTGCCATGGAAGAAGAGCTCCTTGGAGCTTCCGGGCAGGTGGCGACGGAACAGTTCCAACTCCTCGGCGTCGGGCGAGTAAGGGGCCTTGCAGGAATCGCAGATGCGCCGCAGAAGTCGTTGCCCGATGATTCCCATCACCGACGACGCGATGAGGAAAGCCTCGATTCCCATGTCGAGCAAACGGTGCAGTGCGGCCGACGCATCCGTGCCGTGCAACGACGACAGCACGAAGTGTCCGGTGAGTGCGGATTGCACCGCGATGCGCGCGGTGTCGGGGTCGCGGATCTCGCCCACCAGGATCACGTCGGGATCCTGTCGCAACAACGCGCGCAGTCCGGTGGCGAACGTGAGTCCGGCCTGTTCGTTCGTCTGCACCTGATTGATGCCCGGGAACACGTACTCCACGGGATCCTCGATGGTGGTGACGTTCTTGCCCGAGTTGTTGATCTCCAACAGCGAGGCGTACAACGTGGTGGTCTTGCCGGCCCCCGTGGGCCCGGCGCAGATGACCATGCCGAACGGTGATCGGATCATCTGCGAGAAAGCCTCGTGCGTGTCGCGTGGCATTCCCAGCTCGCCGAGGCCGATCATCGAGCGCCGCTTGTCGAGCAAGCGCATCACCAGCTTCTCGCCGAAGACGGTGGACACCGTGGCCACGCGCACGTCCACCTCGCGCCCGTCGACCACGGTGGAGAACTGCCCATCCTGCGGGCGCCGTCGCTCGACGATGTTCATGCCGGCCATGATCTTCAGACGGCTCACCAAGCTGAGGTGCATCGCCAACGGCAAACGTTGTGCTTCGACGAGGTTGCCGTCGATGCGGTAGCGAATGCGCAAGATGTCGTTCAGGGGTTCGACGTGAATGTCGGAGGCGCGATCGCGCAGTCCTTGGCCGACGATGTTGGTGACGAGGTGCACGATGGGGGCGTCGTCGTCGCTGCCCGGGGGAGTGGTGAAGTCGGCCAACGCCGGCTCGGCGTCGAGCATCGGGGTGGACGCGGGGGCGGGCTTGGGCGCGGTCCGTTGAAACACGCAGGGCTATCGGCCCCGAGCGACCACATCTGTACCGGCGGTGACCGGTCTTGACGAACCCTTGAGGAACGGTCTCAGGCGGCCAGGCGCGGGGCCACGACGCCCGCGATGGCGGCGAACTGCAGGCCGGCGGCCACCACCGTGAACGCGTGGAAGATCTCGTGAAATCCGAACACCCGGGGCCACGGGTTCGGCCTTTGCGTGGCCAAGGCGATCGCGCCCAACGTGTAACACACGCCGCCACCCAGGATGAGTCCGAACCCGAGCGGTCCGAGACCGTGCCACAACGCCGGCACCGTCACGATGGCGGCCCAACTGACGATCATGTAGCTGGCGCCGTGCCAGAACGAGGGAACCCGCGGCAACCAGTGCAGGACGATGCCCAGTGCCGCTCCGCACCACACGCCACCGACGACGGCCCACCGCGCCCAACCATCGAGACACAGCACGGCGACGGGGGTGTATCCACCGGCGATGGCAAGGAAGATCGCCGAGTGATCGAAGCGTTGCATCAACCGTTTGGCTTTCGGTCGCCAACGCACGCGGTGATACAACGCCGACACTCCGAACATGGTGGCTGTGCCGACCACGTAGATGATGATGCTCGATCGCAGGCTGAACGGCAGGTCGACGAGAAGCGCCAAGCCACCACCCATCACCAGCATGATCGGGAAGGACACCAAGTGCAGCCATCCACGCAACAACGGCAATCGGTGGGGGCCGTGTACGTCGTTCACCCGACCATTGTTACCCCGTCGCGGTCTTGGCGGATGTCGCCTCGGGGCTACCATCCGAAACAATGAGTGAATTCGAAGTGCGACGATGATCGTCCACCTGGTCGACGGCACCTACGAGCTGTACCGCCAGCACTACGGCCAAGCGGTGCGTTCGTCGACCCCGGCCCCGAACGCGGCCACCATCGGAGTGCTGAACTCCACCTTGCAGCTTTTGCAGGAGGGTGCCACCTACATCGGGGTGGCCACGGATCACGTCATCGAGAGCTTCCGCAACGATCTGTGGGACGGGTACAAAACGTCCGAGGGCATGGAGCCCGAGATTCTCACCCAGATCCCCATCGTCGAGGAGGCGTTGCGATCGATGGGTGTCACGGTGTGGGCGATGGAGGAATACGAGGCCGACGACGCGCTGGCATCGGCCGCGGCGGTCGCGGCCGCCGACCCGGAGGTGACCCAGGTGCGGATCCTCAGTCCCGACAAGGACCTCGGTCAGTGTGTGGTCGGCGATCGGGTGGTTCAGATCGATCGACGCAAGATGTCCAAGGGCGAGGATGGGCTGGTGAACGAAGCCGCGGTCATCGCCAAGTTCGGCGTTCCACCGTCGAGCATCGCCGACTATCTCGGACTGGTGGGCGACACCGCCGATGGTTTCCCGGGTCTGGCCGGCTGGGGTGCGAAATCCGCCGCCGCGGTGTTGGCCCGCTACGGGCACATCGAGGACATCCCCGACGCCGCGGGTCAATGGGACGTGCCCGGCTTGCGCGGGGCTCCGAAGTTGGCCGCATCGCTCAGTGAGAACCGCGAACTGGCGTTGCTGTTCCGGCGCATCGCCACCACGGTCGACACGGTGCCGGTGGGCACGGTCGCCGAGTGGCATTGGGACGGCCCGACCGCCGATTTCGCCGACTTCTGCGACGATCTGGGCGTGCCCCGACTGGCGGAGAAGGCCGCTGGTCTGGCTCGCTCACGAGGCAGGTAGTCTGACGGTGCTCCATTCGGCGCCTGCCGGGTGTGGTGACGGTCGGGTCCTGTGCAACGGGTTCCCGTGAATCAGGTCAGGACCGGAAGGTAGCAGCCTTCAGCGGATTCGCTCGTGTGCCGCAGATCGCCTGGCCGTCACCACATCCGGCAGGAGTCTGTTCGGGGCGCAACACATGACATGAAGTAAGGACACCTTGGAAGGGTGCGAGAGCGGCCGAATCGGCACGCTTGGAAAGCGTGTGAGGTGCAAGCCTCCGTGGGTTCGAATCCCACCCCTTCCGCCATGGCACAGGTGAGCGACGAACTCATCGAGGCGATGCGGTCCGCGTTGCAACAGGCGCGCGACGCGTTGAACCACGACGACGTACCCGTGGGTGCCGTCGTGCTGCACGAAGGTCGCGTCATCGCGGCGCGCCACAACGAGCGCGAGAACCACCAGGATCCCACCGCCCACGCCGAGGTGTTGGCCCTGCGCGACGCCGCCGAGACCCTGGGGCGATGGCGGCTGGACGACTGCACCCTGGTGGTCACCCTCGAACCGTGCGTCATGTGCGCCGGGGCGGTTCTGAACGCCCGCATCGGTCATCTGGTGTACGGCGCCGCCGACCTCAAGGGAGGGGCCACGGCCAGCCTCTACAACGTGTGCGCCGACCCCCGCCTGAACCACAATCCGCCGGTCACGCACGGTGTTCTGGCCGCCGAATCCGCGGCGTTGCTCGAGCAGTTCTTCGCCTCTCGCCGATAACCTCGATCAGCGGAAGGGTGCCCGAGCGGCCTAAGGGACACGCCTCGAAAGCGTGCGACGTGCAAGCGTCCGTGGGTTCAAATCCCACCTCTTCCGCCAGAGATAGCGAGCGTCACGCGCCCGTGACGACCGCACCGGCGGCGAGTCCGCTGAGCACCGCGCCTTCCACCTTGGGTCCGGCGAAGGCGTCGCCGGCGAACACCAAGGTGCCCTCGGCCGTCGCATGAAATGGTTCGGGCCACAACTTCTTCGGTGTGGCGAATCGCCACTTCTTGTATTCGCTGGCCACGATCGTGGCATCACCGAGATACGGCGATGCGGCCGCGGTGAGCAACGCCAATCCGGTGTCGGCATCATCGTCCCAATGGGCGGCACTCCACTCGGGGTTGGCGTGGAACGTGATCGCCGGCACGGTCGAGATGCCTTTGGCACCGTTGTCGCCGATCCACGAGAACACCTCGTCGGGATTCTGCAGACCGCCGGGAGCGGCGATGTTCGATGGCCCGTCGATCACCGCGAGCAGACCGATGGTGCGGTCGTAATCGGTGAGTAGCAATTCGCTCGGCAGCTCGACGCCCGTGGTGACGGTGAGGGAATACGACTGCGGCAACGGGCACGTCATCACCACGGCGTCGGTATCCAGTTCGGACCCGTCGTCGACGACCACCGTCCAACGGGAGGTTTCACCGGGTTTCACGGCGAACACCAACGTCGAGGTGCGCACGTCGAGTCCGTTGGCGAGATGTTTGGTCAACGCGGTCATACCGCCGTTGGCCACGTAACGCGGGTGACCATCGTCAGCCGTGAATCCACGGCACCATTCGCGAACGACCCCGGCTTTCACCCACTCGTCCACCAACGCGGCGAACCGCTCGTTGCGCACGGTGAAGAACTGTGCACCGTGGTCGAGGATCGCCGTGCGGCCGTCGGGTGTGGTGATACGGCGGGTGGCCATGCGTCCGCCCACTCCGCGACCCTTGTCGAGAACGACGACGCTCCACCCGCGTGAAGCCAGCGTGCGTGCGGCCATCAGACCACTGAGCCCGGCACCGACGACGACGACTTGAGGTGGGGTCATGACGCGTTGGGAACGGCGCGCAAGTGACGACCCGGAGATGCTTGCGTCGACTTCCACACCATCTCGGCCCGCGTCAGAAAGTCACCGAGGACGCGGTTGAAGGTGGTGGCGTGTTCGATCATCAAGCCGTGGGCGGCTCCGGACAACACGGTCAATTCGGCGGTGGGGATGAGGTCGGCCAGTTCTTCGCTGTCGCCACGCGGCGTGAGGATGTCTTGATTGCCCACGATCACCGCGGTGGGCGCGGTGATCTGTCCCAACAACGTGCTGAGCGAATCGTCGGCGTCGAGGATGGCCTGAACTTGGGCGTGGAATCCGTGCGCCTCGCGCGACGTGGCGACCGGTCCGAGCCAACTGAACGCCGGCCACAGTCGTCGCAACGATCGCGGACCGATCACCCATCGCGCGGCCTGCATCGTCATCTCCGACATGCCCTTTTCGAGCGCCAGATCACCCCACGACGACAGCAGATCGCGTCGCCATTGGTGATTGCTGCACGAGGTGCACACCAGCGACAGCGAACGCACTCGATGTGGATGGAGGATGCCCACCAATTGCGTGATCGCTCCGCCCATCGACGCCCCCACCACGTGCGCGTTCTCGATTCCGGCGTGGTCGAGCACGGCCATGGCGTCGTCGGCCATCTGGGGCAGTGAATACGGACCGATCGGTTTGTCGCTGCGTCCCGCCCCGCGGTTGTCGTGGGCGATCACGCGATAGCGAGTGGCCAACACGAATCGCTGCAGATCCCAGAGATGTTTGTCGGCTCCGAGACCTTGGATCATCAGGACCGGGGGTGCACTCTTGCGACCGATCACGTCGTAATGCAGTCGTGCTCCGTCGCTGGCGATGGCCCAACTCATGACGCTTGCTCCCATGCTCGTTTCGGCGGCACGCGCACCACGCCTTCCCACGTGAAGAGCGAGTCGATCACGTCGGTGGTGCTGTGGGCCGGCTCCCATCCCAACAGCTGGCCACACCGCTCGCTGGTGGCTCGCCGTCCGTTGTGCAGCACTTCCATCACGTGTTCGGGAACGGGTGCGCCGAACACATGAGCGACACGTCGGGTGATGGTCCATTCGGGCCCGAACAACGGCAAGGGAATGTGACGACTGCGTCTGACGGCGGAGAAGCCACTGATCTCACCGTCGGCCACGACGTTGATGGGTTGTCCGATGGTGCGCTGAGCGGCGAGCACGAAGGCCCGTGCGGCGTCGGCCTCGTGCAGCACGGTGAACATCGGCGGTTTCAACACGTTGAAGGGCACGAAGGGCAATCGGAGGAGTCGACCGAGCGGACTGGGAATGTGCGGCCCGATGACCGGGGCCAGACGGAGCGCGGTGACGTCGGCACCCGTGGTGCTGAAGGCATCACCGGCGGAACGTTCGACCTGCACCAACATCCGTCCGTACTGGGAGGTGGGTGCGGTGGACGCGGTCTCGTCGGGTACGTCCATGCGATGTCCACCGCGACCGTAGACCTCGATGCCCGAGCGGAGAACGACGTGTTGCAACGACGGACATTCGCGCGCGGCCGAGAAGATGGAGCTGGCGGCCTCACGCGTGTGTCGCTCGGCCAACTTGGGGCTCACGCGCGCGTCGGGTTCCCAGACCGCGAGGTGGATCAGAACGTGCGGGTCGAGTTCCTCGATCACGTCGCGGGTCCGCGCGGCATCGCTCGGTTCGATCAGATGGAACGACGAACGCGACAACCGACGGCGTGGCGGGTCGGCGTCGATACCGACGATCGTGCCGACCCAGGATTCCTTCTCCAACTCGGCCGCCACCAGCGACCCCAATTGGCCGCCCATGCCGGTCACCAGCACGCGCCGGCCCTGGTTGTCGCTCATCGATCAGCGCAGTTCGTGGGCCCGCAGGATCAGGGCGCGGGCGGCGGGGTCCAGTTGATGGCCGGCCAAGCGTTCCCCGATGGCGATCGCTTCGGTGGGGTCCTCGACCAGGCCGTGCCAGCGGGCGAAGGCGGCCATGGCGCCCATGATGCGGTCGCCCACCTCGTCTCCGTGAACGATCACCTTGACGTTGCTGGTCAGCAGACGCCGTAGTTCGGTGAACAGGCCCTTGGCCCAATCGTCCACGTTGTCGGGGTCGAACGGGCGGTGCTGGTGGATGACCCCCAACTCGTCGTAGTTGTGCAGGTTGTGCGGGGCCGAGATGATGCTGATCACGCAACCGAAATGGTTCTCACGGATCCAGATGATCTCTTCCTGGCGTCGAACCCGTCGGTGGTTGTCGCCGTAACCACCGGGACGTTCGCACACCGCGAGACGGTCTTTCAGGATCCAGGTGAAGTTCCGGGGGGTGATCCCCAGCGCCCACTTTCCACGTAGCTTCGGCGGCACGCCCGAACATTAGCCCTGTTCAGGGGCGGGGGTGATCGAGATGCGCTGATTTGTGCGTTGGACGCGGGCACCCCCGGGCAGTTCGCACGCCACGGCTTCCCCGCGGGCCACGGCCAGCACCCGTTCCACGCTGGCGGCATCGGGCGGGTGGACCCGGCCCAACCAGTTGCGCACCGCCCGACGGGCCAGCACCTCGGGTGCCGCCGCCAGTTCCTTGGCATCGGTGGGGTCGATGTCACGGGCCAGGAGATCGAGAAAGTCGGCGTCGTCGGCCAGCAAGGCGGCTTGCCGAGCGAGGATGGGTGTCAGATCACGCCCAGCCACGTCGTCGAGGAGAGGCAGAACGGTGTGGCGGATGCGATTACGCAACAGTCGCTCGTCGTCGTTGCTCGGATCGTGGAACGGAATCCAGCCGAGAATCGCGCACACCGCCTCGGTCTCCGAGCGACGCAACGCCAACAGCGGGTGCCCGACCGAACCACTCGGCCCACCGATGTCGCGCAGGGCGCTCAATCCGTCGATGCCCGCCCCGCGGAGCAGGTTCAACAACATGGTCTCGGCTCGATCATCGGCGGTGTGACCGGTGAGCACGTCGGGGGGAAGTACCGCGTAACGAGCCGCGCGCGCTCGGGCTTCGACGTTGGGTCCGGCACCCACGTCCACGGTTCGAGCGACGAACGTGGCTCCCACCTGCGCGCACGCGTCACGAACCAGGTCGGCTTCGCGCGCCGACCCGGGACGCAGGCCATGATCGACGTGGACGGCCGTGACGTCCTTGCCACTGGCCACCGCCAGTGCGAGCAGGGCGAGGGAGTCCGCTCCGCCGGAAACCGCACAGGTCACGTGGTCCGAGGATGGGAATCGACAGCGGGTGAGCGCGTCGGCGATGACGGGGGACTGACGCCACGTCACGTCGCACCCCGAAGAGGGGATGGGTCAGCCTTCGTCGTGGCCGCGGCGCTGACGCTTGCCCGGGTACCGGGTGGCCGTGACCTGCTTGACGTAGCCGGCGCCCATGGCCGCGACCGTGGCCACCCCGACAACCGTCAGAACGACGCCGATCCACCAGTGCCAAACGTTCGCTGCGAGCATGTTGCCAGCCTACTCGTCGGGTAGGTCGATTTCGAAACAGTCGAGCAAACGTTGGCGAAGTTCCTCGCCCACGGGTTCCTCGCGGGAGCGTTCGCGGATGGTGATCTTGAGGGTGTGTTCGAACTCCAACCGACCCTGGCAGTCGGGGCAGACCCGCAGATGCTCGTCGATCTCGAGACGCAGTTCGTCGTCGAGGAAGCGGTCGAGGTACGCGTAGAGCTGTTCGATGGTGTCGTTGCAGTCAGCCATGGCTCGTGATCAGCCCCCGATCTCGGGCGAAGTCGACCAGCGACTTCTGCAGGGCCTTGCGGCCGCGATGGATACGTGACATCACCGTGCCGATGGGGACGTCGAGCATGTCGGCGATCTCCTGATAGGAGAAATCCTGGATGTCGGCCAGAAGCACGGGAAGAAGGAACTGCTCGGGAAGGTGCTCGAGGGCCGCTTTCACCTCGTCGTCGGTGAAGAGCGCCAGCACCTCGTCCTCGGCGCTGCTGCCGTCGATCTTGTTCGCCAACTGCGGTAGATGTCGATAGAGGTACAGATTCTCCAGATCACCGAGCTCACTCTCGTGAGGGCGCACCTTCTTCGCGTTGTAACCGTTGATGTAGGTGTTGGTGAGGATGCGGAACAACCATGCGCGCAGATTGGTGCCGGGTTCGAACGAGTCGTACGCGCGGAACGCCTTCAGCATGGTTTCCTGAACCAGGTCCTCGGCATCTGATCGATTGCGGGTCATGCGCATCGCCGTGCCGAGCAACTGTGAGGCATAGGGCATCGCGTCCTCGGCGAAGCGGGTGCGGTCGGCCACGTTCAGTTCTTCTTGGTGGTGTCGCTCACCTCGGCGACGAATTCGTCGAGGGCACCGACGAAGCGCTCGAGGTACGAGGCGAGTTGTTCGAATTCGTCACGATCGAACACCCCCAACATGTGCATGATCACTTCCTGGCGACGATGGGCCGCCTCGGAATGGCGAGCGATTCCGTCTTCGGTGATGGACACCATCACGACGCGCTTGTCCGAGGGACTGGCGCAACGTGATGCCAATCCGAAACGTTCGAGGCGTTGCACCGCGCGGGTCGCGGTCGACGGATCCACGCGCAACGCGTCGGCCAGATCGCCCATGCGCCAGAACGGTTGCTGGACGAGCAGGTCGAGCGTGTCCATCTGGCCCACTTCGAGTGCGTCGTCGCCGGAACCGAAGAGATAGTCGATCAACCGACTCGTGGAAGCTCCACGCCGGAGGTCACGCCACGCACGACCGACGCGCACCGCGATTTCGCGTTGTGCGGGGTCGATGGCATCGAAGTTGATGGGACGGGGGGTCGACATCGTGCTTGTAGGGTACAACCGATGGAGCCACCTCTTCACGTCCTGGGCGTGATGGCATCGCAAAGCGCCATGATCACGCCGACGTTGCGTCACGTGGAGCTGTTCACCATGCGCGGTTTGCTGACGGTGCTGTGGCACGTGCCCCCGAGCGGTGTGACCATTCGGTCAGCCGCCATCGTCGCCTGTGGTGGGGCGATGGGTGGAATGCTCGGACCGTCCGATGGCCTGTACCAGCGCCTCGGCGACGAATGGTCGGCCAGCGGAGTTCCGGTGTTGCGCGTCGACTATCGCAAGCCCAACGACATGGATTCGTGTTGTCTCGACGTGGCGGCGGCGGTGCAGATGGCGGCTGACGCCGGAGCACGACGCGTGGTGGTGATGGGACATTCGTTCGGCGGTGCCGTGGCCGTGCGCGTGGGAGTGGTGATGGACGAGGTGTCCGGCGTCGTCACCTTCGCCACGCAGTCGGCCGGATGCGAAGTCGCCGGAGGTTTGCGCGGACGACCGCTGTTGTTGTTCCACGGTGACATGGACGAGATCCTGCCGCTGCAGAGCAGCGAGGTCGTGGCCGCCATCGCGGGACGCGGTGACGTGGTGGTGTGCGAGGGTGACGGCCACCTCCTGGCGCACAGTGGGAACGAAATGAACGCGCGTTTGCGGACGTGGTTGCCGTCGGTGCTGTTCGGCGACGAGTCCTGATCAGCGGGGCTTGGCTCCACCCGACACGCGGATCATCTCGCCGCTGATCCAACTGGCGGCCGGCGAACACAGGAACAGGACCGCCGCACCCATGTCCTGCAGAGTTCCGAAACGGCCCAACGGGATGTTCCACTGTTCCTGCACGTCCGCCAGATCCTTGTCGTTCTCCACCCCGAGCGCGATCTTGAAGATCTCGGTGGGCACGGCGCCGGGAGCGATGCCGTTCACGCGGATGCGCGGTGCCAACTCGGCGCAGGCGGTGAGGGTGAGCGAGTTCACGGCGGCCTTGGCGGCTCCGTAGTGCGCACTGCCCGGGACGGGGCCGAATCCCGCACCGGACGAAATGTTGATGATGGAGCCGGTGTCCATGTATTTCGCGGCGGTGCGAATGCCCATCCAGACCGCGGTCAGGTTCAGCGCCATGCACGCGTCCCAGTCCTGACGTTCCAGATCGAGCATCGGAAGTCGCTTGGGCGATCCACCGGCGTTGTTCACCCAGATGGACAACTTGCCGTAGGTGTCCACCGCGGTTCGGCCGAGACGGTCGACGGCCTCGTCGTCGGTCACGTCGGTCTCCACGGCGATCGCTTCGCCACCCTCGGCGCGGATGGCGGCGGCCACGGCTTCGATCTCGTTGACGCGGCGAGCGGCCACCACGACCTTGGCCCCGGCGGCCGCGAGGGTGCGAGCGATGCCCTCACCGATGCCCCGACCACCACCGGTGACCACGGCCACCTCGCCGGCGACGCTGAACAAATCCTTGGGGGCGCGATATTCCGTACTCATGTTCTTCCGATCTGACTGTGTGGTTCAGTGAACGATAGTGACGACACCGGTGTCGCCATCGACTTCGATGAACGCGCCGTCACGAATGCGTTCGGTCGCGTCGGTCACCGACACGACGCAGGGGACTCCGAGTTCGCGACTGACGATGACGGCGTGGCTGATTTGTCCGCCGACGTTCACCACGACGGCCGCACTCGTCATGAAGAGGGGCGTCCAACTGGGATCGGTGCACGGTGCCACCAGGATGTCGCCCGGGCCGAGGTCGCCGGGATCGGCCGGGTCCAGCACCACACGGGCGACACCGCGCGCCACGCCGGGTGAGCCGGCGACACCGGACAGCACGTCGCCCGCCGAGGCGACGACGGCGACCTTGTCGTTCTTGCGGGGCCAGCGTCCCAGTGGTTCGACGGTGGCGTTGGCGATGATGAAGGGAGGCTCGAGATCGAACAGCTCTCTCCACTCGGCATGACGCTGTTCGAGAATTTCGGAGAACGATGCCGGATCGGCGACGTACGCGTCCAATTCCTCGTCGAGGAGTTGGAAGATCGATTCGTCGTGACCGTGGCGGCGACCGAGTTCGCGGAACGCCATTCGTGCTTCGTGCAGCACGCGCACGATGGTGGTCTTCGTCCGTTCGCGGTGGGCCATCATCTTCCCGGCGGACAGTCCGAGATCGAGCAACGGCGCGACGTCGGCGTTGTCGACGAGGGCTCGTCGCGCGGTGGCGACGAGTTCGTCACGTCGCGCGGCCTTGAGGGCATGGCGGGCGTGCGGTGATTCATCGTCGGACTGCAAGCGCACTCGATCGAGGGCGGCCAACAACAGTGGCGGATGCGTTTCCCAGGTTGGTGATCGCAAGTCCCATTCATCGGGACCACGACTGCCGAACTCGAGTATGAAGTCGTCCCAGGCGCGTCGGAACTCCGAGGGAGCGTGGTCGAGCACCACGTTCGGATCGGTATCGAACGCGGCCATCAATCTGGCGTCGTCGCGAACGAGGCGCGACAACGTCCACAAGGCGTAGTTGGCGTCGGCAGAATCCACGTCGCCGATGCTCGACAACAGCGTCATCGGGAGGTTGGGCTCGCCGATCGCGGTGGCGACGACTCCGAGGAGTCCGGGGGCCACCGCGGCACTGCTTCCCGACACCACGTGTTGGGAGAACAGATGGGACAACTTGGACTGAACGTGACGGGCGCGGGTGACGAGCTGTTGGTCGGTGTACGAGCTCAGATCTCCCCGCGATTCACGCAACGCTTCGGCGTCCGATTTGTCGGCGTCGAGTTCGGGCCAGGCGACACCGCTCATCACCCACGCGGTGTGCGCGTCGATTCCGGCCGTGAGATGCGGCTTGTCGTCGTCGGGATGGGCCACGTACGGCGGGACGTCGGGGTGATCGCCGAAGAACGCTTGGTCGAGGGCCTCCACGGTGGCCGCCGAGTTGCGCACGCCTTGCATGCGGATCGCCGAGAGGTTGATGTAGAAGTAGCCACCGAAACACGCCACCGATTCGGGATGCTCGGGATCGAAGTCGGATTCCTCGTACGCGCCGATGCGGATGAGGCCGTTCTTGTATCCGTCGACGATGCCGCCGTCCCATCCGAACGACCAACCGAGCGGGCTGACCGGATCGGCCAGCACCTCGCCGGCGTTGGCGCGGGTGTAGTGAGGGAACCGTTGGCTGGTCGGCCAGTCGGTGATCCACCGGTCTCTCATGATGATCCTTCCCCGAGCCCCCGGATCCGGGTCCGTTCGATGAACCATAGGTGCCGGGCGAAACCAGGCTCGTAGCCAGCGACCCTCGTCAGCCGTCGGTCTCCTGCTGGGGTCGGAAAATGAAAGGGAGGGAGCCGCTCCGAGGAGCGGCTCCCTCCCTTCGGAGGAATCGGATCGATTACTTGTTCTCTTGGGCGGTGCGGGCCTTGGCGATTCCGAGGATCATCAAGCCGTACAGAGCCTTGGCGGTGATGTCGGCGACGGTGTAGCCGGCCTGTCGGATCACCTCGAGGGTCTCGGACGTCTCGTCGAAGATCGGGAACAGGAAGGCGATCGGGTAGACGCACCACGTCACCAGCAACACCACGGTGGCGTTCTTGATGGCGGAGGCCACCGGACCGGACTCGCGACCACGAGCGGCCTTCAACTGACCGTTCAACACCCAGAGGATGTAGACGAACGGGATCATGGCCAGGACCCACCAGAGCCACTTCGTGCCCTCGTCGGTCGAGACCTCGCCCGGGTAGCCGAGGGCGATCATGGCGACGGTCGCGGGAACGAGTCGCAACATCAACGACTTGCGCACGTCGTTGGCGACGCCCAGCACGATCAACAACTCGATGACGAGCAGCGGAACCGTGATGAGCCAGTCGGCGTAGCGGTAGCCCTCGTTCATCTCGCCGTTGGCGAAGCCGGTGAAGATGCGGAAGTAGTGGTACCCGGCGATGCCGACCACGACGGCCGAGACGGCCACGCCCGACTTGTACGCCTTGGAGACGCTGCCGATCTGCGTGAGGAAGTACACGAAGGCACCCAGCATGACGGCGGTCCCGAAGGACAGCAGGTTGTAGACGAGGGTGTACGAGTCACCCGTGAGCATGACTTCTTCCATGTGGTTCTCCTTTGTTGGATTTAGTGCTAAACGTTTCACA